>DATLGW010000375.1:0-6048 GCA_035540315.1 Burkholderiaceae bacterium
GCGCTGATCGACGGCGAGCCGGTGGGCAGCGGCGCCGGCCGCGACCTGATGGGGCATCCGCTCGATGCGCTCGCATGGCTGGCCGATCACGCCGCGCGCCGCGGCATCGCAATGCGCGCCGGCGAGTTCGCGATCCTCGGCAGCCTGGTCACGTCGAAGTTCCCGCGCGCCGGGCAGCGGCTCGAGTTCGCGCTCGAGGGCTTCGCGCCGATCGAGCTCGCGATCGACTGACGGATCCGAACCGCGCCGCGCCGAACGGCGGGCCGCGGCCGCAGTCAGCCGCGCCGCCGCGCGACCGCGAACACCGACAGGCCGAACGGCAGCGCGAAGCGGCGCAGCAGCGCCCGCTCGGCAGCGAGCACCGCGCCGAACACCGCGCCAGCGGCCTCGCCCGACCCGGCGGCCAAATCCGATCCGCTCTGTCGGGCCCGGCGCAGCCACCGGACCGCGACCGCGGCAGGCAGCAGCGCCGCGTTCCAGTGGCTGACCCAGATCGGCTCGAAGCCCGTCTGCGCCAGCAGCGCCGCAATCTCCCGGCGGCTGAACCGGCGATCCTGGTGCACCGCGACGTCGTGCTGCGAAAGCAGCCACTGATACGCGGGGACGTTCAGCAGCAGCGTGCCGCCCGGCCGCAGCACGCGCTGCATCTCGCGCAAAGCGGCCGCCTTGTCGGACAGCGACCAGTGCGACAGCACGTCGCACGACAACGCGACGTCGAATCCGCCGTCGGCGAACGGCAGCCGGTCGGCCGAGCCGACGAGCGTGCGCATCAGGCCGCGACGGCGGCAGAACGCGATCGCCTCGGGCGCAAGGTCGATTCCGATCGGTTCGCTGCGGTCGGCGAGGGCCGCCAGATTCGCGCCGGTGCCGCAGCCGACGTCCAGCAGCGTCGGTCGCGGCGCCGCGATGCTACGCTCCCACGCTTGACGAATCACCGCCCGCAAGCCGCGATACCACCAGTGGCGATCCTCGATCTCGGCCATCACGCCGTATTCAGCCGTATCGATCGGATTTCACGCAGCGGGCAACGGTGGGGCGAAAAATCTAACATGAAATCCGCGGCCGAACCGCTACGCTGGCAGACCCCTGTCACCCGGGCGGGCTGCCCGTGCGTTGGATGACGGTGCGCGCCCCTCTCCCGACCGCCGACGCTTCGATTGCCCCCGTTTCCGCCCCGACCGTGCGCAACGCGACGGCCGTCGCGGTGATCGCGATCCTGGTCGGTCTGCGGCTCGTTTTCGTCGGGCAACCCGCGGTCTGGATCGACGAAGCGTTCTCGCTGTATCACGCGCGCCACTCGCTGGCGTCGCTGTGGGGAACGGGCTGGCAGCTCGAGTCGAGCCCGCCGCTGTACTACACGCTGTTGTGGCTGTGGACGCACGGGTTCGGCACCGCCGAATGGGCGGCCCGGCTGCTGTCGGCGCTGATGGCCTGCGGGGCCGCCTGGTTCGTTTTCCGCGCCGCCGACGCGATCGCCGGGCGAACCGCCGCGCTGGTCGCCGCGGCGCTGTTCGCCTGCCATCCGCTGGTGTTCCATTACTCGCTGGAGATCCGCCCGTATCCGTTGCAGATGCTGCTGGTGGCCGTTGCGGTCGACGCGCTGGCTCGGGCGTTGCAGCAGGTCGGGATCGACGGCGGGGCATCCCCGGCGGCCGCGCGGCGGTTCGGGCTGCGGGCGGTGCTCGCCTGCATCGCGCTGGGCTACACGCATGCGACTGCGCCGGCTTTCCTCGTCGCAGCGAGCGCCGCCGTCGCCTGCCACGGGCTGCTGTGGGCGAACCGGCCGGCTTTCTGGCGCGGCTGGACGAGCGCGAACGTCGCGGTGCTGGCCGGCATCGCGCCGCAGATCTGGGTCACGCTGACGGTGCTGTCGTCGAACGGCGCGCGGATGAACTGGATTCCGTCGCCGACCGATCCCAGCTGGCTCGCGTACCTGACGTCGAGCCTGGCCGCCGGCGTGTACGGCGCGGGCAGCAGCGTCGCGCTGCCGCTGTTCGGGGCGGCCGTGCTGATCGGATCGGCGTGGCACTGCGCCAGGCAGCCGATCGCGGCGACGGTGGCCGTGCTGCTGCCGGCGTTCGGCTTTGCGGCGCTGTTCGTCGCCAGCCTGTTGCAACCGGTGATGCTGCCGCGCACGCTGGTCTGGTTGCTGGTTCCGGTGTGCGTGCTCATCGGCTGCGCGATCGGCCGGTGGTCTTGGCGGCACCGCAGCGGATGGCTGCTGGCGATCCCGCTGTGCATCGCGTTCGGGCAGTCGACGGTCGAGAACCTGCGGGATCGGGCAACCGAAAGGTGGTGGCCGGGGGTGATTCGCGAACAGGCTGCGCACGGGCAGCCGCAGGACCAGGTGGTCGCCGTCGACCCGGAGATGTTGTGCGTGTACGACTACTACGGCTCGGCGGCGTTTGCGCCGGGCGCCCGCTGGGTGCTCCGGCACGACCCCGACCGGCATCCGCAGCGCATCGACCTCGGCTGCAACCGGACGGCGCAGATCGATGCCGCGGCGATCGCGCAGCGGTTGGCCGCCGGCGCCGGCGTCTGGTTGATCACGCGCGACACCCGCGAGCGGGAGGTCGTCGATGCGGTGTTACGATCGCTGCCGGCGACGCACCGTGTCACCCGCGTGATCGAGCGCGACGGGCAGCGGGTCGCCGTCCGGATCGCGATCCGACAACAAGCGCTTGCCGATGAATGATTGGCCGTCACCGAACGCCGCTGCCGTCGCCGGCCCGCCCCGGCCGTCCGGCGCGGCGCTGGCGATCGCGCTGATCGGCGCGCTGCTCGCGCTGCGGCTCGCGTTCATGCCGCAGCCCGCCGTGTGGATCGACGAGGCGTTCTCCCTGTACCACGCGCGGCACTCGCTCGCGCACCTGTGGAGCGTCGGCTGGCAGCTCGAATCGAGTCCGCCGCTGTACTACACGCTGATGTGGCTGTGGACCCACCTGTTCGGCACCAGCGAATGGGCCGCGCGGCTGCTGTCGTGGCTGTTGATCACTGCGTCGACTTTCTTCGTGTTTCGCACCGCGTGCTGGTTGTCCGGACCGCGCGCCGGCGCGCTGGCGGCCGTGCTGTTCGCCGGCCACCCGCTGGTGTTCGAGTATTCGCTGGAGATTCGGCCGTACAGCCTGCTGTTGCTGCTGATCACGATCGCCGCATGGGGGTTCGCGCGCCTGATCGTGCAGCTCGAGGCGGGCCGGCTGCGCACCGCCTCGGGTGCAGCCGCCTATCTGGCGCCGATCGTGCTCGCCTGCGTCGCGCTGACCTACACCCATGCGACTGCCCCGGCGTTTCTCGCGGCGCTCTCCGCCACCGGCGCGTTGTACGTGCTGGCGCGGCAAAACCGCACGCCCGTGTGGCTCGGCTGGGCGGCGGCGAACCTGGCGGTGTTCGTCGCGATCCTGCCGCAGATCTGGGTCACGCTCGGGGTGCTCGGCACCAACAGCGCCGCCCTGAGCTGGATTCCCAAGCCCACTGAGATCGAATGGCTGTCGTATGTGCTGCGCACGCTGGCGACCGGGCTGCACAACGTCGGCGCCACCGGGGTGGCCGCCGCGATCGCTGCCGCCGTGCTCGGCTGGGCGGTCTGGAAAATGCGCGACCGGCCGCTGGTCGCGATCGTCGGCGTGGTGCTGCCGCTGTTCGGTCTGGCCGCGCTGTTCGTCGTCAGCCTGATCCAGCCGGTGCTGATGCCGCGCACCGCAATGTGGCTGACGGTTCCGCTGTGCGTGACGGTGGGCGCCGCGCTCGCCGCGTTGTCGTGGCAGCGCCCGGCGCCGTGGGTCGCTTCGGCGGCGCTGGTCGTGATGATGACGCACCTGTGCATCGAGAGCATGGACGTTCGCGCGGCGCAGCGCTGGTGGCCTGCGGTGATCGAAGCGCAGGCGCGCGAGATGAGGCCCGGCGACGAGGTGGTCGCGATCGACGATCCCGAAGTGCTGTGCGTGGTCGACTATTACGCGGCCCCGCCGCTGCGGGCGGCGAATCGCTGGATCCTGCGCACCGACGAGCGCTACCGGCCGCCGCAGCGGATCGAGCTCGGCTGCAACACCGCGCCCAGGATCGACGTGTCGACGCTGGAATCACGGCTGTCGCAAGGCCGCGGCATCTGGCTGCTCGCCGTCGACCGGCGCCAGCACGTTCGGATCGAAGCGCTGCTGCGCACGCTGCCGAAGTCGGTGCGGATCGCGCGCCGGATCGAGCGCGACGGCCGGATCGCAGCGCTTCGACTGACCGTGCAGTAGCGCAAGATTCCTGTCGCCGATCACGCGTCAGCGACGGCCGCGCCGACGCCCGCAGCCCCGGATCGATCCGGCGCAGCGCGCAGCGCCGCATTGATCTCGGCGCCGAATATCAGCGTGGCCGCGCTGACATAGAGGAATGCCAGCGTCGCGATCAGGCCGGCGAATCCGCCGTAGACGAGCTCCAGCTTGCCCGCGGTCCGCCAGACGTGGGAAAGCAGCGCCGCCGCGAGAACCCACAGGCCCGCCCCGACGATCGCACCCGCAAGAACGCTGCGCAGCCTCTGTTTGACGTCGGGAAGCCAGGCATAGGTGATCGTGTACAGCAGGATCAGCACGATGAATGCCGCGACGTACCGAACGCTTTCGCGGATCCAGGAGCCCTCGGCCGACATGTCGCCAAGGATCCGCCAGATGTAGGGCATCAGGACCACCGATCCGAATGCCACGACAGTCCCGCCGCCGACCACGATCGTGAACGCGGCCACCTTCAGTCGCGCTTTCCAGAAAGGTTGGCCGCGCTCCACGCCGTAGGCCCGGTTCAATGCGGTCCGAATCGACTGCATGCCCGATGAGGCAGCCCACACCGTGACCACGAACCCGATCGTCAGCAGCGTGCGGTTGCGATGGCTCAGCACCTGATCGATGACCGGCTGCATCGCCTCGCGCACGATCGGCGGGGCATACTCCAGCACGCGAGCCGCCAACTCCGCTGCGGCGCCCGGTTGTCCGACGAAGCCTGCGGTGGCAGCCAGCAGGATCAGCAGCGGAAACATCGCGATCATCGTCGAGAACGCGACGCTGCCGGCGTAGTTGCCGCATTGGTGGAAAACGTACCCTCGCACCGCGTCCGCCAGCACGCGCAGCGCGGGCACGCTGGTCAGCAGGCCGCGCCAGCGGTCCCTGGCGGTCCGGATCAAGCCTCCCCTGCGCGTCGTGCTGTCCGGCTCGTCATCGCCGCGCCACCGGCGGCGCCGCAGCCGTGTCGCCGTCGAACGTGTCGACGATCGCCGGCCGCGCCTGCGACGGATCCCACGAGTGGAACATCACGTAGACGCCGGCCAGGATCAGCGCCGACCCGAGCACCCGCTGCACCGTGACCGGTTCGCCCAGGAACAGGAACGAGCTGAACACGACCAGCGGATAACCGAGCGCCAGCATCGGATAAGCCCAGGACAGATCGGCGATGCTGAGCACCTTCAGCCACACCAGCGCGCCAGCGAAGAACAGCGAGAATCCGAGCAGCACCTGCCAGTTCGTGAACGTTCGAAACAGCCCCGCGACCGTGAATTCGATGCCGCCGATCGAGGTCATCCCCTTCTTCAGGAACAACTCGCCGGTCGTGCTCAGCAGGATCGCGCACACCAGCAGCGTCAGCGCGAAGAAACGGTGATCGGCCATCTCAGCTCCCAAGATCGTTCTCGATTGCGGCGCAGACGCGAGCGACCTCGTCGTCGGCGATTTCCGGATAGATCGGCAGGCTCAGCACCTCGGCGCATGCGCGCTCGGCGTGCGGCATCGCGCCGCGATTCGCGTCGCCGCCGTACGCAGGCTGGCAGTGAATCGGCATCGGATAGTGGACCATCGTCGCGATCCCGGCTTGCTGCAGCCGCGCGGCCAGCGCATCGCGCTGGCGCGAGCGCACGACGTACAGATGCCAGACCGCGTCGACGTCGGGCGCAAGCCACGGAGCGCGCAGTTCGCGCTCGTCCGCACGGCGATGCCGCCCGATCGCCGCGCTGTAGCGCGCCGCGATCTCGCCGCGCCGCCGGTTGTCTTCGGCGAGATGGCGCAGACGCACGCGCAGGAT
>DATLGW010000376.1:0-2076 GCA_035540315.1 Burkholderiaceae bacterium
GCGCCCGACCATCAGGAACCGGCGGTCTGCCGCCAGCCGCTGCAGGTTCAATTCGCGCCAGCGGTTGCCTTCGCCGTCGGTCAGCAAACGCCCGACCCAGCCGCCGTCGGCGGCAGCGTCGTCGGCACGCATCGATGCGACGTTGCGCAGCCCGAGCATCCGCGTGACGACGATCGCCGCATTGAAACCCAGCCGCGGCGCGAACGCGAGCAGCCGGGCGTCCTTGCCGGTATCGGTCGGCGCCTCGCCGCGAAAGCGCTGCAGGTCCGCCAGCGCGTACAACACGCCCCGCAGGTTCACCAGCCCCAGCAGCCAGTCGCGGGTCAGCGGCACCGGCAGGATCGGCACCGGTAGCGGCACGATCTCGCCCGCCTCCGACAGGTCCACCAGCCAGCGCGTCTGTCCAATCATCAGCCCGAGCCGCGCCGCCAGGTCCGGCGCGCTGCCGGCCTGTCGGATCCGCTCGTTCAGCTGGGCCTGGTACTCGCGCATCTCGGGCTGCGAGACGGCCGCGCCCGCCGCAGGGGTCTCGGGGTTCGGGATCGCCAGCAGGCTCGTCGGTCGCGGCGGCATCGCTAGTGCACCAGGTCGGCGATCTTCGCCAACAGCTCTTCGGGGTTGACCGGCTTGACCATGTACGCGCGCGCGCCTTGGCGCAAGCCCCAGATCCGGTCGGTTTCGGCCGACTTGCTGGTGCACAGGATCACCGGGATCGAGCGCAGCTCGGGGTCGCGCGAGATCGTACGCGTCGCCTGGAAGCCGGAGACCCCCGGCATCACGACGTCCATCACCACCAGCGACGGCCGCTCGGCCCGCGTCTTCGCGATCGCCTCGTCGCCGTTTTCTGCGGTGACGACCGAGTAGCCGCGCTTGGCCAGCAGGTCGGCCAGAAAGTAGCGCTCGGTCGGGGAGTCGTCGACGACCAGGATCTTCGATGCCACGGCTTGCGCTCGGATCAGGCTGGCTGCGGCCGGCGGGCATGCTGCGCCACGCAGCGCAGCAGGCTGTCCTTCGAGAACGGCTTGGTCAGGTATTCGTCGGAGCCGACCATGCGGCCGCGCGCCTTGTCGAACAGGCCGTCCTTGCTCGACAGCATCACGACCGGGATCCCATGGTAGCGCGGGCTCTTCTTGATCAGCGCACAGGTCTGGTAGCCGTCGAGCCGCGGCATCAGCACATCGCAGAAGATCAGGTCCGGGTTGTGATCCGAGACTTTCGCCAGCGCGTCGAAACCGTCCTCGGCGACGATCACGCGGCAGCCGGCCTGCGACAGGAAGATCTCGGCGCTGCGCCGGATCGTGTTGCTGTCGTCGATCACCATCACCTTCAGCCCGGTGATGCCGTCCGTGCCGCTCATGGCCCCTCCCCGTCGGCAATGGCCGATTGTATGCGCAGGCACGCCAGCCGATCAAAAATTGCGTTTACGTGGAACCACTTAGCAATCAAAGCTCGACCATGTCGAAGTCTTCCTTGCGCGCGCCGCACTCCGGACAGGTCCAGTTCATCGGCACGTCCTCCCAGCGGGTGCCCGGAGCGATTCCCTCCTCGGGCGCTCCGGCGGCCTCGTCGTAGATATAGCCGCAGATCAGGCACATCCAGGTCCGGAACGCGGGCTGCTCAGTCATGTCGGTTCGACCGCTCCATTAGAATTCGGAAGGCTCGCATGTTACCCGCTGCGCCCGATGAGTTTTGCGAATCGGCCGATGGAAGGTCGATGCGGCGCGCGAACCCTCTAGTGAACTGCGAAACCGACGATGCGGATCCCGGCACGATGCTGATCACCGGCCTTTACGCGATCACGCCGGACACGACCGACACCGACTGGCTCGCCGAGCGGGTTGCCGCCGTGCTCGCCGGCGGCGCTCGCGCGCTGCAGTACCGCAACAAATTGGCGGACGCCGCGCTGCGGCTGCAGCAGGCAACTCGGCTGAAGCCGCTCGCCGAGCGCCACCGGGTGCCGTTGATAGTCAACGATGACGTCGAGCTCGCGCTGCGGATCGGCGCCGACGGCGTGCACGTCGGCGCCGATCCGCAGCGCGAGCTCGACGTCATCGTTGACTATCAACGGCACCCGGT
>DATLGW010000377.1:0-6879 GCA_035540315.1 Burkholderiaceae bacterium
CGAAGGTGGACCTCGTCGACGGCGCGATCCAGTTGTGGACGATCAAGTGGCAGCTGATCGCGCTCGCGCTGCTCGGCGCGCTGATCGGCGCGGCGCTGGCCTGGCTGCTGCCGCCCCGATGGGAAGCGATCGCGCTGATCCGGATCGGTGAAATCGGGCGGATTCAGGCCGAGTCGCAGACGCCCGAGCTGGTCGAGTCGGCAGCGCGCGCAGCCGAGCGCGTGCGCGATCCCGCCTTCAGGCGCCGCGTGATCGAGCAGCTGGCGGACGATCCGACGCATGCGGCGGGCGATCTGCAGCTGATTCGCGGATCGCTGCTGGTCAACGCATTGCGCAACGCCGATCTGATCGAGGTGCGGGTGTCGGGGACGACGCCCGAAGCGTCGCGCCACTCGGCGCTCGCGATCGTCGAGGAGCTTGCGCGAGCGCATGCATCGATCCTGCAGCCGAGCCTGCAGCGGATGCAGGCGCAGTTGCGCAATGCGCAGGCCGAGCTGAACCTCGCGGTCGAGCAGCGCGCGCGGCTGCTCGAGGTGTCGACGTTGCGCGACGAGCTCGGTGCAGGCGAGCGCTTTTCCGAAAACGTGCTGCTGGGCTCGCTGATCAGCGCGCGCGACGCCGAGATCCGCACTTTGCAGGAGCGCGTGCTGCGGCTGCAGGAAGCGATGTCGCCGGAACGCACGTTCCCGAGCCGGCTGCTGTCCGACGTGTTCGTGCCCGAGCGCCCGTCGTTCCCCCGCAGGCTGCTGTTCGTGCTCGGCGGCGCTGCGTTGTTCGCGTTCGCCGGACTGGCCTGGCGCGCGCTGGCTGCGGGTCGTGGCACGCGGTCGCGGGCAGTGCCGGCGTAGGCGGAACTTGCCGGGCGCGACGCGAGCGGTTTCGATGCGGCCCGCGGGCGGGTGCGGACCGTGATGCTGCTGCGGAACACGCTGTTCAACCTGATCGGGCTGGGCGCGCCGCTGCTGGCGGCGCTGGCGACGATCCCGGTGCTGATCGCGGCGCTGGGGCCCGAGCGCTTCGGGCTGCTGACGCTGGTGTGGGCCGTGGTCGGCTACTTTGGGCTGTTCGACCTGGGCCTCGCGCGCGCGCTGACGCTGCACGTGGCCGCCGCGATCGGCCAGGGACGCAGCGATCGCGTCGGCATCCTGGCGGCGACGACGCTGGCGCTGCTGATCGGCCTGGGGGTGCTCGCGGCGCTGGCGCTGGCGGCGGCGGCGCCGTGGGGCATTGCGCAGTTGCAGGGCGTGGCCGATCCGGCCGAGGCGCTGCGCGCGCTGCGCGCGATGGCCTGGGCGCTGCCGTTCATCGTCGCGACCTCGGGCTTCAGGGCGATCCTGGAGGCGCGCCACCGCTTCTTCGCGCTCAATGCGCTGCGGCTGCCGCTGGGCATCTTCACGTTCGTCGGTCCCTGGGCGATGGTCGCGCTCGGAGAGACGCGGCTCGACGCGATCGCGGTGGTGCTGGCTTGGGGACGAGTCGTCGGATGCGCTGCGCACGCCGCGGTCGCGTGGCGGGCGCTGCCGGGCGCGGCATCGGACCTGCGCCTGTCGTCCGGCGTGCTGCCGGCGCTGTTCACGACCGGCGGCTGGGTGACGGTGTCGACGCTGCTCAGCCCGCTGATGACCTACGTCGATCGCTTCATCGTCGGGGCCGTGATTTCCGCCGCGGCGGTCGCCTATTTCGCCACGCCGCAGGAGATCGTCAGCAAGCTGTGGATCGTGCCGGCGGCGCTGACCGGCGTGTTGTTCCCCCGGATCGCCGAAGCGGGCCTCGCCGGGCTGGCGGGCGGGATCCGGCGATCGGTGTGGCGCGGCGCCGCCGCGATCGCCGTCGTCATCTATCCGATTGCGCTGGCGCTGTTCCTGTTCGCGCACGAGATCCTGGCGACGTGGATCGACCCGGAGTTCGCGGCGCAGGCGGCGATCGTGCTGCAATGCTTCGCGATCGGCATCCTGGCCAATGCGCCGGCGCACATCCCGTTCACGTTGCTGCAGGCGGTCGGCCGGGCTCGAACGGTCGCGCTGCTGCATGCGGCCGAGGTGCCGGCGTTCGTCGCGTTGACCTGGTGGCTGGCGACCCACTACGCGCTGGTCGGCGCCGGCATTGCCTGGGCCGTCCGTTGCGCGGTCGACGCGGCGCTGCTGTTCTGGTTCGCCCGCGGGCTGATGTCGGATTCGGCTCGAATCGCCGCGCCGGCGCTGGCGATTGCCGCGGCCGGCATGCTGCTCGCGGCGGCTCCGTTCGCCGGCGTGCTGCTCGAATCGGCGCAGCTGCGGGCGGGCCTGGTAGCCGCCGCGCTGCTGGGCGCGGTCGCATGGTTCGCGGCGCTGTGGCGGGCGCGGGATCAGGCGTCGATCCTCGGCGAGCTGCGCAGCTGGTACCGGTGAAACCGGCGATCGCGCGCTTGTTATACTTGCGCCCGCAGCGCCGGCGCCCGTTGCGCTGTCACCGCGCCCACGCAATCGTGATCAGCGCCGCCGGCATGCACCTCGGCGGCACGCTCGCCCGCCGCCATGCCGGGCGCGGCATCACTCAGGAGCCTGCTTGACCGCTTTGCCGACGGTCGCGATCGTGATGTCGGCGTACAACGCCGAACGCTACCTCGCTGAGCAGATCGACAGCATCCTGTCGCAGCACGGCGCGCAGATGCGGCTGTACGTCCGCGACGACGGTTCGACCGACGGCACCGCCGCACTGCTCGACGCCTATGCGCAACGCGATTTCCGCCTGCGCTATCAGCGCGGCTCCAATCTCGGCGCGGGGCAGTCGTTCCTGCAGGCGATCGCGGACTGTCCGTTCGATGCGCGGTACTACGGTTTCGCGGACGCCGACGACGTGTGGCTGCCGGACAAGATCGAGTATTCGATCGCGCTGCTCGAGGAGCTGATCGCGTCGCTCGAATCGCCCCGGACGCCGGCGGCGATCTGCACCCGGCTGCGGGTCGTCGATCAGGCGCTGCAGCCGATCGGGCAGACCCCGGTGCCGCGGATCGGGCTGCGCTTCGACAACGCGCTGGTGGACACCGTGACCAGCGGCGCATCGATGCTGATGAATCCCGCCGCGTTCGAGCTGCTGCGCAGCGCGCGGCCGGCGAAGGTCGTGATGCACGACGCGTGGGCCTACCTGGTGCTGTCGGCGTTCGGCGCGCTGCGCTTCGGCGAACGGCCGACGATCCTGTATCGACAGCATGCGACGAACGTCGTCGGAACCTCGTTCGGCTGGAAACGGTTGCTCGGAATCCGGCTGCGGCGGCTGCGCACGCCCAGCGGGTACTGGGACCAGGCGCTGCAGTTCCGCGCGCTGTTCGGGCAGCGGCTGGATCCGGCCAAACGCGCAGTGCTCGAACGCTACGTCGGCTACCGCGCGAGCCTGCCTCGCCGGCTCGCGTTCGCGCTGAACCCGTCGGTGCGCGCGCAATCGCGCAAGGCGAACCTGTTCTACCGGCTCCTGTTCCTGCTCGGGCGGGGCTGACGACGTGTCGTCGACGAGCCGAACGATCGCCCGCGGCCCGACGATGCCGCCGTGGCCGCCCGACGCGGCGACGCGGCTGCGGCTGGCGCAGCTCGGCTGCGTGCTGCTGGGCGTGGTGCTGATCGTTCACGCGACGTTTCGCGGCCGTTATGCGGACCTCGACGCGTTCGCGTACATCGAGTGGTACGACGCGGTGCGGCGGCTGGACTGGAGCGGATTCGTCGCCGCCGTCGGCGACGGCATCTACTTCGCGAGCGACCAGCCGTACCGGTTCGAGATCGGTTTCGGCGCGCTCGCGTACGTCTGCGCGACGGCCGGACTGGGCACGACCGGGTTCTTCTTCGTCTGCGCGCTCCTTTCGCTGGCGCCGAAGGTCCACGCGTTCATCCGATACTCGCACGCGCCGCTCGCGAGCTTCGCGTGGTATGGCAGCTGGTATTACCTGCTGCTGGAGATGAACGCGATCCGCGCCGGAATCGCGGCCGGAATCCTGCTGATGGGCCTGCGCCACCTGCTGGTGCCGAACCTGGCGCGGTTCCTGCCGTACGTGATCGTCGCCTCGACGTTCCACGTCTCCGCGGTGGTCGGGTTGGCGCTGTTCGCCGCGCGATTGGCGCCGGCGCGCGGTGCGCTGATGCTCGCGATCGTCGGCGCCGGACTCGTCGGCAGCGTGTCCCCGGTCGTCGAGCTGGTCGCGCCGCTGGCGCGGTTCAGCGGCAAGCTCGACGAGTACCTGACGCTGCTGACCGAGGGCCAGGCGCACACGACGATCAACCCGTTCAACGTGATCACGCTGAGCCGGCTCGCGATGCTGGCGGCGCTCGCCTACGCGCTGTCGCGCACGCGCTGGCGACCGGTCGAGCTGATCGGCCTGTGGGCGATGACGCTGTCGCTCGCGCTGTACTTCGCGTTCGCGTCGTTCCCGATCGTCGCCGGCCGGCTGAGCGAGCTGGTCGCCGTGTTCCAGGTGTTCGCTGCCGGCGCGCTGCTGCGGCTGTTCACGCCGGCGATCGTGCCGCGGCTGTTCTTCGCGGCGTTGCTGCTCGCGCAGTTCTGGGCGGTGACGTTCCGGTCTCGGCTGGTCGACGTCTTCTACTTCACGCAGATCGAATGGCTGAGGATTCCGTTGGTGCAGGTACCGTGACGGCGTCGCGCGCACCGCGGCTGATCGTCTACGCGCCCAACGTGCACACCGGCGGCGGCCTGGTGCTGCTGCAGGCGCTCGCCGCGAGCGACGCGATGCCGCCGCTGCTCGCGTTCGTCGACGCGCGCGCGCGGCAGCGGCTGCCGCTGCCCGCGAATGCGCAGGTGATCGAGGTCGCGGCCACGCCGTGGCATCGGCTGCACGCCGAGCTCGCGTTGCGCCGCCATGCGCGGGCGCACGATACGCTGCTGTGTTTCCACAGCCTGCCGCCGCTGCTGCGCAGCCCGGCGCGCACGCTGGTCTTCGTTCAGAACCGCGTCTATGTCGAGCGCGGCAGCCTGCGCGGCTACCGCTGGAGCACGCGGATCCGGCTTGCGCTCGAGCGCGCGATCGCACGCGTCTTTCGCAGTCACGTCTCCGAATACGTGGTGCAGACTCCGACGATGCGGCGCGCGATCGAGCGCTGGCACGGCGCGATGCCGGCGGTGCGCGTGCTGCCGTTCGTCGACGCGTTGCCCGACGAGCCTGCGGGCGACAACGGCGCGGCCGCGCGCACGGCCGAATGGGACTTCGTCTACGTGTCGGACGGCCAGTGGCACAAGAACCACCGCGGTCTGATCGCAGCCTGGTGCCTGCTGGCCCAGCAGGGACTGCGCCCGAGCCTGGCATTGACGCTGGGCCCGCGCGACTCGGCGCTGCGCGAGGCGATCGATGCCGAGTCGAGCCGCTGCGGCCTGCGGGTCCGCAACTTCGATTCGCTGACCCGCGACGACGTGGTCGCGCTGTACCGGCGCTCGCGCGCGTTGATCTTCCCATCGACGCTGGAGTCGTTCGGGCTGCCGCTGATCGAGGCCCAGCGCTGCGGGCTGCCGATCCTCGCGCCCGAGCTCGATTACGTGCGCGACGTCTGCGAGCCGGCGCAGACGTTCGATCCGCGATCGCCGCAGTCGATCGCCCGCGCCGTCAAGCGCTTCCTCGGCTGCCCGGACGCGCCGCTGCGCCCGGGGAGCGCGACCGAGTTCCTGCGAGAATTGCTGCGATGAACGTTCTGATCCTGACGCAGTACTTCTGGCCGGAGACGTTCCGGATCAACGAGGTCGCGCTTTCGCTGCGGGAAGCCGGCGCCGACGTGACAGTGCTGACCGGGCAGCCGAACTATCCCGAAGGCCGGATCTTCGACGGCTACCGGGGCTGGGGACTGCAACGGGAGTCGTTCGACGGGATCCCGGTGTACCGGGTGCCGATGGCGCCGCGCGGCTCGGGCTCCGGAGTCCGGCTGGCGATCAACTACCTGAGCTTCGCGGCCAGCGCGAGCGTGCTCGGCCCGTGGCAGCTGCGGGGGCGCAAGGTCGACGTGATCTTCGTCTACGGAATCTCGCCGATCCTGCAGGCGATCGCAGGCATCGTGCTGAAATGGGTCAAGCGGGCGACGCTGGTGGTCTGGGTCCAGGACCTGTGGCCGCAGAGCCTGCAGGCCACGGGCTTCGTCCACAATCCGCTGATCCTGCGGGCGGTCGGGGTCGTCGTACGGGGGATCTACCGCTTCAGCGACTTGCTGCTGGTGCAGTCGCCGGCGTTCGTGGAGGAGGTCGCGGCATTGGCGGCGCGCGAGAAGATCGCGTACCACCCGAACCCGGGCGAGCTTGCGCTGCAGCGTCGCGACGCGCCGATCGCGCCGTGTCCGATCCGCTTCGAGCCGGCGTTCAACGTCGTTTTCGCCGGCAACCTGGGCTCGGCGCAGGCGGTCGACGTGATCGTCGATGCGGCCGAGCGCCTGAAGGGGCACGCCGGCATCCGGTTCGTGCTGGTCGGCGCCGGCAGCCGCGCCGATTGGATCCGGCAGGAGATCGCGCGGCGCGGGCTGGACAACGTCGATCTGCCGGGACGCCTGCCGCCCGAGGCGATGCCGGCAGTGCTGGCGCGCGCGTCGGTGCTGCTGGTCACGCTGGCGCGCAGCGACGTGTTCCGGCTGACCGTGCCGAGCAAGCTGCAGGCGTACCTGGCGGCCGGCAAGCCGATCCTTGCCGCGCTCGACGGCGAGGGCGCCCGCGTCGTCGCGGAGGCGGGCGCCGGCGTGTGCGTGCCGGCCGAAGACCCGGCTGCGCTCGCCGACGCAGTGCTCGCGCTGGCGGCGCGTCCGCAGCGCGAGCTCGACGCGATGGGCGCGCGCGCCCGCGCCTACTACGATGCGCACTTCGCGCCCGATCTGCTGGCGCGGCGGCTGCTTTCGGTGTTCGCCGCCGGCACGGCCGGAACGGCATGAC
>DATLGW010000378.1:0-2119 GCA_035540315.1 Burkholderiaceae bacterium
GGCTGCTGCAGGGCAGCCTTCCGACCAGCGAATGGGAGATTGAGGGCGCCGCTCTGGTCGGCTCGGTGCGCGAGCTCACGTCGGAGATCGAGTGCAACCGACCGGACCTGATCGTCGTCGACCTGCCCCAGCTGGGTTCGAACGAGCTGTCGCGGCTGCAGTCAGCGCTCGCGGCGTCGCCCGCGACCGCGATGATCCTGTTGGCCTCCGACCGCTCGCCCGAGTTCCTGCTGCACGCGATGCGCGCGGGCGTGCGGGAAGTGCTGCACATCCCGCTGAACGGCGACGAGCTCGCGCAGGCATGCGAACGCCAGATGCAGCGGGTGGGCGGTCTGCGCGGCGGACGGCAAGGCAAGGTGCTGGCTTTCGTTCCGTCCAAGGGCGGCAGCGGCGCGACGTTCATCGCCGCGAACACCGCGTACGCACTGGCCGCCCGCGGGCAGCGAGTCGCGCTGATCGACCTGAACCTGCATCTGGGCGACGCGGCGCTGTTCGTCAGCGAATCGCGGCCGGCGCAGACGATTGCGGACCTGGCGCGAGAGCCCGATCGCATCGACGGCAGCTTTCTCGAGTCCGGCATGCTGCTGGCCGCGCCGAACCTGTGGGTGCTCGCGGCACCCGAGTCGCCGGAGACGGCCGTGGAGGTCAAACCCGACGCGATCAACCGGATCGTGTCGGTCGCCCGCAACCGCTTCGACTACATCGTGCTCGACGTCGGACGGATCCTGGATGCCAACAGCATCGCCGCGCTCGATTTGGCAGAGGCGATCTACATCGTGCTGCAGCTGTCGCTGCCCTACGTGCACGATGCACGGCGGCTGGCGAAGCTGCTGCAGGGGGTCGGCTATCCGCGCGAGAAGCTGCGGCTGATCGTCAACCGCTGGCACAAGGGCAGCGACGTCACGCCTCGCGACGTCGAGCGTTCGCTCGCGATGAAGATCGAGCTGAAGGTGCCGAACCATTTCTCGTCGGTTGCGTATTCGATCAATCACGGCGTGCCGATCCTGAAGCATGCTCCTCGCGACGTGGTCTCGCGCGCGATCACCGAGCTCGCCAACGCGCTGACGCCGACCGCCGAGGCTCGCGGCGGCTGGTGGTTCGGTTTCGGCGGGAAGTCCGCCTGAGGCCGCCGACAGGAGCCGACCGATGTCGCTTCGTGATCGTTTGACCCACGGCTTCGTTCCGCCCGCGCCCGCAGGCGGCAGCGAGGCCACCGCCCGCGCGAGCTATCAGCAGCTGCGATCGGAGCTGCACCGGCTGGTGCTCGACCGGATCGACCTGGACGCGCTGGGCAAGCTGCCGCAGGACCGGCTGCGCGAGGAGTTGCGGCTGCTGGTCGAGCGGCTGGTCGGCGAGGCCGGCATTGCAATCAACGCGGCCGAGCGCAAGCAGCTGATCCACGACATCCAGCACGAGATCATCGGTCTGGGCCCGATCGAGCCGCTGCTCGAGGACCCGACGGTGTCGGACGTGCTGGTCAACGGCCATCGGCAGGTGTACGTCGAGCGCCGCGGGCGGCTCGAGCTCACGCCGGTCCGTTTCGACAGCGACGAACATCTGCTGAAGATCATCGACCGGATCGTCTCGCGGGTGGGTCGCCGCATCGACGAATCCAGCCCGATGGTCGATGCCCGCCTGCCCGACGGCTCGCGCGTGAACGCGATCGTCCCGCCGCTCGCGGTCGACGGTCCGGTGCTGTCGATTCGTCGCTTCGGCAAGTCGCCCCTGCGGATGGAAGACCTGATCCAGAACCGCACGCTGCCGCCCGAGGTCGCGGAGCTGCTCGGCGGGCTGGTCCGCGCGCGGATCAATCTGCTGATCTCCGGGGGGACGGGATCCGGAAAGACGACGTTGCTGAACGTGCTGTCGGGCTACATCCCGGCGTACGAACGGATCGTCACGATCGAGGACGCTGCCGAGTTGCAGCTGCAGCAACCGCACGTGGTCCGGCTCGAGGCCCGCCCGCCGAACATCGAGGGCCGCGGAGAGATCACGCAACGCGCGCTGCTTGCGAACAGTCTGCGGATGCGGCCCGATCGGATCATCCTGGGCGAGGTTCGTGGCGCGGAGACCTTCGACATGCTGCAGGCGATGAACACCGGTCACGAAGGCTCGATGG
>DATLGW010000379.1:0-16602 GCA_035540315.1 Burkholderiaceae bacterium
GCTCCGCGAGCCGCGGATGGTGCTCGCGGATCCGGTCGATCGCCAGCCGGATTGCTCGGGTCACGCTGACGCGTGCGCGCTCGGAGGCGGCGCCGGCGCGGCGGTCGCGTCCGTCGAGGCCGACGGCGCGGGCAAGCTCGCGCAGCAGGAAGTCCCGCTCGCTCTCGGCGCGCATTTCGCGTTCCGCGTCGCCGCAGTTTCGCGCTTCCTCGATGTCCTCGTCGATCTCGGCGAGCCGCCGGCGATACGCGGCCTTCGCCCGCGCATCGAGCAACTGTCCGGCGTCGCCGAGATCGGTTACCGCCAAGTCTGCATCGCCGTTGCCGTCGGCTTCGGGACTCGCGCCGCGCACAGCCGAGATCAGATCGAACACCAGGAAGTCGCGATCGGGATGCGCGAGCAGTTGCGCGAGGTAGCGCATCCCCTTCGCGTCGCGCAATCTGATCGTGCGGTCGCCGGACGTCACGCACCAGTACTCGCCTTCGCGGCGGAACACCTCATTCGGCGCCGCGCGCGGCTCTTGTGCAGGGGTCGCCTGCACCGGCGGGCCCGGCGATTCATGCGTCGCAGACGGCCGTGACACCATTGGGGCCGGTGCGCCTAGTTCGCGGTCGGCCCGGGCGGCCTGATGCGTCGCGCCAACCCGTTCGAATCCGGCGCGAGCGGCGCGAAACTCGAGCTGCGCCTGCGCGTCGCTGCCCAGCGCCCGGCACGCCTGCCCGAGGCCGAGCCGAGCGAGCGCGGTCTCGTAGGGCGCGCCGATCTCGCTCCAGAGCTGGATCGCTTCATCGAAGTCGGCGCGGGCGCCCGCAGCGTCGCCCTCCGCCAGCCGCGCCACCGCTCGCGCACGCGCCGCGCTCGCCGCAAGCGCTTCGCTGCCGAACGCGACCGCCACCTGCTGCAATTCCTGCGCCGCCTGGCGGGCCCGCTCGCGATCGCCCGCGGCAACGGCGATGTCGACCTGCGCCTCCAGCAGCGGCGCCCGTCGAAGCTCGGTCCTGGGCGGCAGTTCTTTCGAGGGCACGTTCGACGGGTGCTCGAGCGCGTCGCGGATCGACGCAGCCGCCCGCGCGACGTCGCCGCGCGCCAGCGCGACCAGCGCCAGTCCCGGCTGCGGATCCCAGCCCCGCTCGTGCGCTGCGACGAACGCCTGTTCGGCGCCGTCGATGTTTCCGGTGCGCAAACGGATCTGGCCGAGCTCGGTCAGCGGCCAACCGAGCTCGCGCCGCAGATAGGGGCCGAGTTCGTCGCAGGCGGCGAGCGCTTCCTGCTCGGCTTCGCCGCTGAAGCCGCGCAGCCGCAGGATCTGGGCGCGGTGCACACGGCAGCGTCCGTGGATGCTGCCGATGCCGCGACCGCGTCGCCAGCGCTCCATGGCCTGCGTCCACTGTTCGGCCAAGCCGTATTGGCCAAGGCCCTGCAGGCCGCAGATCACTTCGCAGTAGACCATTCCCTCGGCGAACGGATCGAGCTCGCCGGAGACGGTCGCGACGGCGGATTCGTCGAGCAGCTTCAAGCCCTGTTCGACGTCGCCGTCAAGAATCAGGCTGCGCGCTTCGGCGATGCGGCCGATCGCTGCGGCGGCCGGATCGAGCCGCGTTCCCAGCTGGATCGCGCGCCGCGCCCACCGGCGGGCTTCGGCGAAGTCGCCAAAAAGCAACCGCTCGTAGTTGCGTATCACGGCGAGCCACGCGTGCACGGGCGTGTCGTCCAGATTTTCCAGCAGCCGCTCGGCCCGCTTGATCCAACCGCGAACCGGGGCCAGCAGCGCTGTGTCGAGGAGCAGATGCAGCGCGACCTGCGTCGCGGCGCGTGCCGCCGCAAGCGTGTCGCCGCCACGCGCGGCGTTCGCATGCGCGCGCTCCCAGGCGTCGATCGTCACGTCGAGATGTCCTGCCGCATATGCGACCTGCGCAAGCAGCGCCAGGTCCGGCCCGGCCAGCGGCTCGAGCTCGTCGGCTTGCGCAAGCAGGTCGTAGGCCTCCTGCCAGGCCGCTCGCGCAGCCGCCGCGCGTGCCAGCTCGGTCAGGCTCTCGTTCATCGGCGTCGCGGGTAACACCCGAAGCTTCCACTGTAACGCGGTTTGTCACGCAACAGAGGCAGGGACGCCGAGCTGACCGATGGGGCCGCCGGCGGTTCCCGCGGGGCTCCGAACTGCTGTCGCTTAGGAGGCGATATGGAAAAGCTGATCTGCAATGGCATCCAGTTGGAGTACGAGGAGCGGGGGGCCGGCGAACCGGTGCTGCTGATCGGGCCGGTGGTTGCGGGAGCGTTCGTGCCGTTCTTGTCGGCGCCGGCGCTGATCGACCGATTCCGGTTGATCCGGTACAACAAGCGGGGCTGGGGTGCAAGCACGCACACACCCGGGCCGGTATCGATTGCCGACCATGCGGCCGACGCTGCGGCGCTGCTGGATCGGCTCGGGATCGAGGCCGCGCACGTCGCAGGGCATTCGAGCGGCGGCGCGATCGCGATGCAGCTCGCGCTCGACCGTCCGGGGCTCGTGCATTCGTTGTCGCTGCTGGAGCCGTCGCTGTTGACGATTCCGAGCGCGGCGAGCCTGCTCGAGAAGGCGGCGCCGGCGCTGGACGCCTATGGCAGGGGCGACCACGCGAGCGCGGTGATCGGCTTCCTCAGCGTCGTCAGCGGTCTCGACCGCGACGCGTGCCAGGCCGTCATCGAGCGCCATGTTCCGGGCGGCATCGCCCAGGCGGTCGCGGATGCCGATACGTTCTTCGGCATCGAGCTGCCGAGCGTGGGCGCCTGGAGCTTCGGCGCCGAGCAGGCGGCACGGATCCGGCAGCCGGTCCTGTCGGTGCTGGGCAGCCAGACCGGCCCGCTATGGCGCGACATCGCCGAGCTGCTGCGCGCATGGTTTCCCCAGGCGGAGGAGCTGGTGGTGCAGGACACCGGGCACCTGTTGCAGATGCAGCGTCCGGAGCCGATCGCGCGCGGCGTCGCGGCGTTCCTCTGCCGTCACCCGATCCCCGAGCTTCCGGGTCGCAGGCTGAGCCGAACCGGTGCTGAGCACCGGTCCGTCTGACATCGCGCTGCGATTTCCCGACTGCCGCGCTGGGTCGAGACGTGGGGCCCGCAGGAACCAAATGCCGCGTCGCTGCGTCTTGCGGAGAAGCTAGGTTCGAGGCAGCTCGACCGGCTGTGGGTGCTGGCGCCGCCTCGATCGGCGGGCGCATACTGCCTTCGGGCCAACCAGGATAGACGCATGACGGAAATCCGGACGCACAGCTCGCCGATCGATGGCATCCAGCTGCGTTCGCTCGAGGCGAACGGCATCCGCCAGCGTTTCGCCGAATGCGGCTCCGGGCCGCTCGTGGTGTTCTGCCATGGGTTTCCGGAGAGCTGGTATTCGTGGCGGCACCAGCTGCAGGCGCTGAGCCGGGCCGGTTACCGCTGCGTGGCGCCGGATATGCGCGGCTACGGCGGCACCGATGCGCCGGACGAGATCGAGCGTTACACGATCCTCGATCTGGTGGGCGACATGGTGGCGCTGGTCCGCGCGCTCGGCGAAACGCGCGCGGTCGTCGTCGGGCATGACTGGGGCGCGCCGGTCGCATGGCACTGCGCGCTGCTGCGCGCAGACCTGTTTCGCGCCGCTGCCGGATTGAGCGTGCCGTATGCGCCGCGCGGCGACCTCGACTTCCTGTCGGCGCTGCGCCGGCTCGGCATCACGACGTTCTACAGCCAGTATTTCCAGGAGCCGGGCGTTGCGGAAGCGGAGTTCCAGCGCGACGTGCGCACCGCGCTTCGCCGCATCTACTACACCGCCGGCGGCGAGATGACCGACGAATCGCGCGGCTTTGCGGTGCTGCCGCCGGGCCAGGGATTTCTGGCGAACACGGTCGATCCGCAGGTGCTGCCGCCGTGGTTCGGCGAGCGGGACCTCGACTGGTACGCGGCCGAGTTCTCCCGCACCGGGTTTCGCGGCGGCTTGAACTGGTATCGCAACTATGTGCGCAATTGGCGTCTGACGGCGCCATGGCACGGCGAGCCGATTCGGCAGCCGTCGCTGTTCATTGCCGGCACCCGGGACGCCGTGCTGCGGTTTCCGGGGGCGCGCAAGCGAATCGACGCGTTCGCGCAGACGCTGCCGGGGCTGCGCGGCGCGCATCTGTTCGAGGGCGCAGGCCATTGGATACAGCAGGAGCGACCGGCGCAGGTGAACGAGGCGCTGGCGAATTTCCTGCGGTCGCTCGACTGATTGCAATTTCGCACTTCCAGGCCCTGCGCATCCCGCGCGGTGCCGCATCTCAGCAGGAGACACTGCGATGAACCTAGCGACAGGCGGACCGACGAATCCGAACAAGGCTCTCTGGGAAAAAGGCGACTTCACCCGAATCGCGGCGAGCATGCGCGACAGCGGCGAGGCGGTGGTCCGGAATCTCGACATCACGAAAGGCATGAAGGTCCTCGACCTGGGGTGCGGCGACGGCACGACGGCGCTGCCGGCGGCGAAGGCGGGGGCAGACGTGCTGGGTGTCGACATTGCGAGCAACCTGGTCGAAGCCGGCAATCGACGCGCCAGGGAGAACGGGCTTTCGAACTGCCGCTTCCAGGAGGGCGACGCGTCGAACCTCGCCGATCTCCCGAGCGACGGCTTCGATCGCGTGATCAGCATGTTCGGTGCGATGTTCGCCCCGAAACCGTTCGAGGTCGCGAAGGAGATGGTGCGCGTGACCAAGCCGGGCGGGCGGATCGTCATGGGCAACTGGATCCCGAACGACCCGACGCTGGTCGCACAGCTGCTGAAGATCAGCTCGTCGTACTCGCCGCCGCCGCCCGAGGGCTTCGTCAGCCCGATGACCTGGGGCGTCGAATCCAACGTGATCGAGCGTTTCGGCGCAGCCGGCGTGCCGAAGGAGAACATTGCATTCGCGCGAGACACCTACACGTTCGACTTCGCGGG
The DNA here is from genome assembly GCA_035540315.1 of Burkholderiaceae bacterium. Classification (GTDB taxonomy): domain Bacteria; phylum Pseudomonadota; class Gammaproteobacteria; order Burkholderiales; family Burkholderiaceae_E; genus DATLGW01. The sequence continues at coordinate 4,925 of DATLGW010000379.1, forward strand.
TTCTCCGGCGGAATTCGTCGACACGTTCAGGCGGTTCTACGGTCCGACGATGAACGCGTTCGAAGCCGCCGGCAAGAACGGTCGCGACGCCGAGCTGAAATCCGAGCTCGAGGCGTTGTTCGAGGCGCAGAACAAGAGCTCCGACCGGCGGCGCACCGTCATTCCTGCGACGTACCTGCGGGTGACGGTGAACGTCGACTGAGGACGTATCGAGGACGGTGCCGGCGCCACGGTGCGGCCGCTGCGGCGCGCCCGCCGTGGCGCCGGCACGCTCGGCTGCTCAACGCAGCGTCTGCGCGACCAGCAGCATCGATGCCCCGACGTACATGCCGACCAGTCCGATCGCGATCAGCACGCCCAGCAGGAACGACAGCAGGATGTCGGCGTTTTCATGCGCGCAGTCGAGCAGGTCGGACGGCGCCCAGAATTCCGGTGCCGGTTCGGCGGTTGCGCGCTTGGCGGGAAATACCGGCTGAGTCTTCGACGTGACTTGCATGAGCGGCCTCCAGGTGGGGAGCGCCCAGCTTGCAATCGCGCAGGCTCAGGAACTGAGCCATCCGAACATCTACGTACGGCGCAGTTCAGCGCACGCCGGTCACTGCGCGTGTGGTCGCATCGCGTTTGGCCTGCTGGAACACCGGACCCCAAACCGGATGCCCGATCTCGAGCGGGCTGAGCTCATAGCTCGGGTCGAGGAACAGCAGGTTCTCGAATGCGCGGCGACACGAGTTCCTGCGCCCGGCAGCGCAGTTGGAGAAGGCGAGTTGCTTGTACGCGGCAATTCGCACGGGGATCGAGCTGACCCAGATCTCCGACGAGGTTTCGAGCTTTCGAACGGAGCCGAGAAAGTCCCCCTCGTCGTACAGCCGGATCGCCTCGTGCAGTCGTTGTCGCGCCGGATCGGACCAGGAGTACCCGGGATCCCCGAGCGACGCGCAAGCGGCGAGGCCGCCCGCCAGCGCCAGCACAGCGACGAGGACGCGAACGATGCGCATCGGGCACCGCCGTCAGAATCGATGACTGACGATCAGCGGCGCATCGGCCGCGACATCGATCTCGAGCCGTTTCGACGGTGCGCCGGGGTTGCGGAACTCGATCACGTGCTTGCCCGGCGGCAGCGCCAGTTCTTTCAGCGGCGGCGTGACGCCGCGCGCGACGCCATCGACATAGACTTCGGCCCAGGGGCGCACGCGCAGTTGCACCGAGGTGCGGATCGGCGCCGCACGAGCGGCCGACGCGATCGGTGACGGAGCATCGGTTGCCGTCGCCAGCATCGCCGTGGGGGGCAGTTGCGCCTGCATCGTCGCATCGCTCACAGGCGGTGGTGCCGGTACCGCGGCGGCAACGGCCGGCTCGGCGTCGCCGGCGCTCGCAGCCACCGCCTGCACACTTTCGAACCGCGGTGGCTCCCACGGCCCGAGCGGAAGCGCTTCGATGTCGGACGCGCCGACCAGCGCCGTCGTCGCGGGATCCTCGGCGGCCGACGGTGTCTCACGGGCGGTCGTCGCGCGATCCGCGGTCGCCGATTGCGGCTCGGTCGCCGGGAGCGCTACGGCGGGCTCCGGAATCGGTTCAGGGATCGGAACGGCGGCCGCAGACGCGTGCACTTCGGGGAGCGCCTCGGCCCGCGGAACGGTCGGCGCGACGGCGGCCGGCAGAACCGGGTTCGCGGCGCCGGGGCTCGGATCTCCGGGCTCGGAGCGCAGCAGAAACGCCGCCACGGTCGCTGCGGCCAGTCCGGCCAGCGCGGCCGGGTGAATCCGCGAGCGCGTGCTGGCGGCGCGGGTTGCGGCACCGTCCGCCGCGCTCGGTCCGAGCCATGGCAGCATCGATTGCGCGGCCTGCATGCAACGCTCCACGGGCGAGACTTCGCGCGGCGCGGCGGGTGTATCGAGCAAGCGCCGAAATTCGGCAACGCTCTGCGGCCGCGCTTCCGGGCGCACCGACATCGCCGCATCGATCGCCCGCAGCAAACCCGCAGGCCCTCCCTTAGGCTGCAGCGTTGCAAGCGGCACCACGGTGTCGTGCATCAATCGCGTCGCGGCCGCCGGCGGCGCCTTGCCGGTGATCGCGAAATACAGCACGCAGGCGAGCGCGTACAGATCGGTCCACGGTCCCTGCCACAAGCCGGGATCGTCGGCGTACTGCTCCAGCGGCGCATAGCTCGGCTTGAGCATCACCGTCAACGTGCGCGCGCCTGCACCGAGCACCCGGCGCGCAGCCCCCAGATCGAGCAGGATCGGCGCGCCGTTCTCCAGGATCAGGATGTTCTCGGGCGACACGTCGCGATGGCAGCAGCCGGCGGCGTGGATGTGCTCGAGCGCGCCCAGCAGCGGTTCGACCAGCGATGCAACCCACTGTGCGTCGGCGCCGTGGGGCCGGTCGTGAACCCACCGCTCGAGCGTGATGCCGCGATACAGCGGCATCACCAGGTATGCCGTGCCGTTCTCCTCCCAGAACCGGTGGACCTCGACCAGCGCCGGATGCTTCAACGACGCCAGCAGCTGCGCCTCCTTGAGGAAGCTTTGGAGGCCGAGCCGGAAGGTTTGCGCTGCGGCGTCCGAAACGGGCTGGATCCGCCGTTGTGCATCGCGATATGCCAGCTGCGCCGGCATGAACTCCTTGATCGCGACCAGGCGCTCGAGCGCGCAATCGCGTGCGCCGTAGACGATGCCGAAGCCGCCGTGCCCGATCACCCCGGTAAGCTCGAATTCCTGCAGCCGGACGCCGCTCGGCAGCGCGTGCGGCAGTGCGCAAACCCCATGCCCGGGAGGTTCGGGCTGCAGCGTGCGGCGATCGCTGCCGTTCATCGAGAATTGCGGGCAATCGCTGCCATCGCGACCGTGCCACGGGTATCCGGAGGATCGGAGAATCTACCACGGCCGCGCCGGTACGGGCCGCGAAACAACGAGGCAGAATCGGGCATCCGGGACACCGTTGCGACCGATGAACGAGATCGCATTTTTCGTCGACGCGGCCGATTTCGCGGCCGAAAAGCACCGGCATCAACGGCGCAAGGGCGTCGAACGGCTGCCGTACATCAATCATCCGCTGGCGCTGGCCAGGGTGCTCGCAGTCGAGGCGGGGATCGACGACACCACGGTGCTGGTCGCAGCGGTGCTGCACGACACGGTCGAGGACACGGCCACGACCGGCGAGGAGCTGCGCGAGCGGTTCGGCGACGAGGTCGCGGCGATCGTATTGGAGGTCACCGACGACAAGTCGCTGCCGTCGTCCGAGCGCAAGCGGCTGCAGATCGAGCATGCGCCGTCGCTGTCGCGGCACGCGAAGCTGGTGAAGTACGCCGACAAGATCTGCAACCTGCGCGACATGGTGCTGCGCCCGCCGAAGGACTGGTCGCTGCAGCGGCGCCAGGAGTATTTCGATTGGGCCAAGGCCGTCATCGACGGGCTGGGGCCGGCAACGCCCGAGCTCGACGCAGCGTTCGCGCTTGCCTACGCGGCGCGGCCGAAGGAGTGACGCGCCGAGCGGCGCCGGACGATGTTGCCGCTGCCCGAGGCCTGCGTCTGGCCGACGAGCCCGGGAAATGGCGTAAAGTGCTCGCGGGGACGGGGGTGAAGACCGATCGAAGACCAGGAGTCGCAGCGATGGCCATGCATGCGAAGCTGCCGGGGCGGGACGACGACGAACCGCTGGACGACGACGAGGCCGACGAGCTGCCGGACGACGAGGAGCTGCCGGACGAGGATCCGGACGACGCCTGAGCGTCAGGCCGGATTCGCGGCGCTCGGGTATTTCATCCGCTCGACCAGCGCCTGGAAGCGCCGGTCGTTGCGCTTCGCCTCGAAACCAGCCAGCCGGCTCCCTCCTCAGGAAAGCAGCTTCATGCCGGCGGTCGCCGCGGCCTTGTCGAACGTTACCGCCGCTTCGCAATCTCTCGCAGCGGCGATTCGCTCGATCAGGCAGTCGGCGAAGTCTGCCTTGCTCGCCACGAATGACCGCACCGCCTGCCACACGAGTTCGGCCTGCTCGACGACGAATTGTCTGGTTCGAAGCACCTGCTCGAGCACTGTCACGATCTGTTCCTTGGAGCTCGGGTAACAGCTCTCGAGAACCCAGACGAGCTCGGCGAGCACGATCGTCGCAATGAAAGCCGGGCGGCTCTCGTCGCATTCTTGCTCGATCAGTGTGGTTGCGCGCGCTGTCTGTGCCGGATCGTCACCGACCACATAGCGGACCAGCACGTTCGTATCGATAGCGATCACCGGCGACTCCCTCTGCGGCTGATCGCCTCGTTCATCTCGGCAATCGACACCGGCTTCTTCGGCTTGGGGATCAGACCCTTGAGCAGACGCACGTCCTGAGTCGCCGCCTTCAGCGCGAACTCCCCCGGACCGATTTCGACGAACTCGACGCGATCACCGGCGGCAACGCCGAGCCGCTGTCTCACTGAAGCAGGGATCGTGATTTGTCCCTTGCTGGTGATGGTGGCTGAGGACATTCGGAGCTCCTTACGGACCGGAGATTCCTTACTTTACTACAAGGAACTAGGGAAGCCGTGGGCCGATCGCCGCGCCGTCCTCTCACTCCGGCGGCACCGCCCCCGTCCGCTCGACGATCATCGTGTAGTGCTCGGGCCGCCGGTGCTTCGCGAAATTGAACGTCGTCGTCTTGTACGACAGCGTCAGGTCGAGGTCGCAGCGCGCGACGGCGAGCTCGTCGCCCAGCGTGGTGCAGGCGCCGACGATCTCGCCCGAGGGCGCGACGATCACCGAGTTGCCGATGTGGTCGACGCCTTCCTCGCGCCCGGCCTTCGCGACGCCGACGACCCAGGTGCCGTTCTGGTATGCGCCCGACTGCATCACGAGCTGGTTGTGGAAGTTCGACAGCGCGTCGTGCTCGGGCGCCGGCGGGTTGTGCACCGGCGTGTTGTAGCCGAGCAGGATCATCTCCACGCCTTGCAGCCCGAGCACGCGGTACATCTCGGGCCAGCGCCGGTCGTTGCAGATCGCCATGCCGAACACGCCGTCGGTGCGGCCGAACCGGGCGCGGAACGCGCTGAATCCGAGGTTGCCGATCTCGAAGTACCGTTTCTCCAGATGCTGGAAGCGCCGCCACGGCTCGTGGTCGGCATGGCCGGGCAGGTGGATCTTCCGATAGCGGGCGACGATCTCGCCGCGCGCATCGACGGTGATCGCGGTGTTGAACCTGCGGGTTCGCACGGCGCCGCGCTCGTCAGGCTCCTCGGCGAGCTCGGCATAACCGAGGTAGAAGCCGATGCCGAGCTTGCGCGCGGCGTCGAACAGCGGCTGCGTTTCGGGTCCCGGCATCGAGCGCTCGAAGAAAACGTCGACGTCGGACTGCGCGTCGAAGTACCAGCGCGGAAAGAACGTGGTCAGCGCGAGCTCCGGAAACACCACCAGCTCGCAGCGGCACGACGCGGCTTCGTGCATCAGCGCGAGCATCCGCTCGACGACCTGGCCGCGACTTTCGTTGCGCGCGATCGGACCGAGCTGTGCGGCTCCGACGGTGACGATCCTGGGCATGAAGGCGCTCCTTCGGAAAGACGGCTCGGCGCCGCGACGGCGTCAGCGCGCGAGCTCCAGCAGCGTGTGCAGCAGCACGTCGGCGCCTGCCGCCAGATGCTCGGGCGCGGTGAATTCCGCCGGGTTGTGGCTGATGCCGCGAACCGACGGCACGAAGATCATCGCGGTCGGACACACGCGCGCCAGCATCTGCGCATCGTGTCCGGCGCCCGACGTCATCGTCCGCTGCGAGTGCCCGAGCGTCTCGGCGGTGTGGGCGATCAGGTCGGCGATGCCGTCGTCGAAGCGCACCGGCTCGAAGCGCGCGAGCCGGCGCGATTCGATGGTCACGCCTTCGCGGTCGGCGAGCGCCGTCAGGAACTGCGCAAGCCGCTGTTCGGCCGCGCGCAGCAGCGCCTCGTCGGTGTTGCGCAGATCGACGGTCAGCTTCGCGCGCGCGGCGATCACGTTGATCAGGTTCGGGTGCAGCGCGAGCGAGCCGACCGTGCCGACCTGGCTGCCGCCCATCTCGTCAACGAGCTGGCGCACGAATGCCGCGGTCGCCGCTGCGCAGTAGCCGGCGTCGTGACGCAGCCGCATCGGGGTGGTGCCGGCGTGGTTCGACTGGCCGACAATCGTCAGCTCCTGCCACGAGATTCCCTGCAGGTCTCGCACCGCGCCGATCGTGACGTGCTCGGCATCGAGCACCGGCCCTTGCTCGATGTGCAGCTCGACGAATACATGCGGCGTCCACGACGGCAGCGGCGCATCGCCCAGATAGCCGATCCGCTCGAGCTCGTCGCGCAGTAACGCGCCGTCGATCGCCCGCAGCGCATGCGCGTCCTCGAGCGGCATTGCGCCGGCGTACACCAGCGAACCGAGCATGTCCGGCTGGAAGCGCGCGCCTTCCTCGTTCGTGAACGCGGCGACCACGAGCGGGCGGCGCGTGGTCACGCCGGCCTCGTTCAGCACGCGGACGACCTCGAGCCCGGCCAGCACGCCGTAGTTGCCGTCGTAGCGGCCGCCGGTGCGCACGGTGTCGATGTGCGAGCCGGTCATCGCCGGCGCGATGTCCTCTGCCCCGGCGCGGCGCCCGAAGATGTTGCCGATCGCATCGATCCGCACGTCGAGCCCGAGCTCGCGCATCCAGCGCACCAGCAAGTCGCGGCCGGCGCGGTCGTCGTCGGTCAATGCCAGGCGGCAGCAGCCGCCTTCGGGCGTTGCGCCGATGGCGGCGAGCGCATCGAGCCGCGCGTGCAGTTGCGCACTGTCGATGCGAAGCGTGTCCGTCGTCGCGGCGGACGCCGTCATGCCAGCACCTCCCGCGCGCTGCGGCCGACGATTTGGCGGTAGATGTCGGGATCGGTGTCGCCTTCGGTGCAGATCACCAGCACGCGGGCTTCGGAATCGAGCTCGAGCGTATCGCGCAGCGCGGGCTCGAGGCGGGCGGCGAGCAATGCGCCGAATCCGGCGCCGCCGGTCTCGCCGGCGACGACCGCAGGATCGCCTGCGTCGGGCGTGGCCAGCGCCTTCATCGCCCGCAGTGCCCACGTGTCGTCGATTGCGACCGCGACGTCGCAGCCCCGCTGCAGGACCTCCCATGCGAGCTCGGACACTTCGCCGCATGCGAGTCCGGCCATCACCGTGTCGAGCGCGCCGGTGACGGCGACCGGCCGCTGCGCCTCGATGCTGCGGTACACGCAGTCGGCGCGCAGCGGCTCGACGACGACGAAGCGCGGGCGCTGCTCGCGCCAGTGCAGCCAGAACCAGGCGCAGATCGCCGCGGCCAGGCCGCCGACGCCGGCTTGCACGACCACGTGCGTCGGCGCCGGTTCGTCGCCGAGCTGCTGCGCGATCTCGGCCGCGATCACGCCGTAGCCGTGTTTGACGTCGAGCGGGATCTCGCGATAGCCGGGATACGACGTGTCCGACACGACGGTCCAGCCTTCGGCGGCCGCGGTCGCCGCAGCCGCTCGCACCGCGTCGTCGTAGTTGCCGCGGACCACGCGGATCTGCGTGCCGTGGCGCGCGATCGCGTCGCGCCGGTTCGCGCTGACGTGCTCGTGCACGAAGATCACGCAGCGGCAGCCGAACAGGCGTGCGCCCCACGCGACCGAGCGCCCATGGTTGCCGTCGGTCGCGCAGGTGACGGTCTGCGAGCCGGTCACGTCAGCGAATTCGCCGGACAGCAGCTGCGCGGACGTGACCTCGTGTTGCCTGCCCGCTGCGCGGACTTTCGAGCGCAGCACGTTCGCGACCGCGTAGGCGCCGCCGAGCGCCTTGAAGCTGCCGAGCCCGAAACGGCCGCTCTCGTCCTTGCAGCGCAACTGCCGCAGTCCGAGCCGCTGCGCCCATCCCGGCAACGAAACCAGCGGCGTCGGCGCATAGCCGGGCCAGCGCGAGATTTCATCGAACGCGCGATCGAAGCCGCTGCGATTCAGCGGGAACTGGCCGTCCTCGTAGCGCGCGGCCCGAGGCGCCGCCGCCGGGTTGCGCACCGCGCGCGCATCCGCGCACGAACCGGCGCCGCCCGCCGGCGTCATTCCGGCTCGACCCAGTGCGGGTTCCACGCGACCTCCCACAGGTGCCCGTCGGGATCCTGGAAGTACCCGGCATAGCCGCCCCAGAACGTCTCCGCGGCCGGTCGGATCACGACGGCGCCGGCGCGCTCGGCGTCGGCCATCACCGCGTCGACGTCGTCGCGCGCGCCGACGTTGTGCGCGAGCGCGAACTCGGTCGCGGTGCGCGGGCCCACCGGCAGGCCGGTGTCGTGCGCTATCGCCGCCCGCGGCCACAGCGCGAGCTTCAGCCCCGCCTGCAGCTCGAAGAACACCACTGCGCCGTGCACGAACTGCGCACCCACGATGCCTTCGGTCGGCCAGCCCAGGCCGTCGCGGTAAAAGCGCAGCGAGCGCTCCAGGTCGTCGACGCCGAGCGTGATCAGCGTGATGCGCGGCTTCATTGCGGGCAGCTCATGCCGCGGCTTGCGCCGCCACCGGCGCGGCGACCGGCTGGCGCAGATGGCAAGCGACCCACTGGCCGGGCTGCACCTGCTGCAACGGCGGCTCGTCGGCGCGGCAGCGCGGCTCCGCATGTGGGCAGCGCGTGTGGAAGCGGCAACCTGGCGGAGGATTCATCGGACTCGGCACGTCGCCGGCCAGCACGCGGCGCTGCCTGCGCACCGTCGGATCGGGAATCGGCACCGCATCGAGCAGCGCCTGCGTGTACGGATGCTGCGGACGCGAGAAGATCGTGCGGCGCGGCGCGATCTCGACGATCTTGCCCAGGTACATCACGGCGACCCGGTGGCTGATGTGCTCGACGACGGCGAGATCGTGCGCGATGAACAGGTACGACAGATGGAACTCGCGCTGCAGGTCCATCAGCAGGTTGATCACCTGCGCCTGCACCGACACGTCGAGCGCCGACACCGGCTCGTCGCAGACGATCAGCTTCGGGCGCACCGACAGCGCCCGCGCGATCCCGAGCCGCTGGCGCTGTCCGCCGGAGAACTCGAACGGGTACTTGACCATCTGGTCGGCGCGCAGCCCGACCCGCTCGAACAGGTGGGCGATCCGATCGCGCGCCTGCGCATCGGTCATCCGCTCGTAGTTGCGCAGCGGTTCGGCGACGATGTCGGCGGCGCGGATCCGCGGATTCAGCGACGAATACGGATCCTGGAACACCGCCTGCAGCTCGCGGCGCACCGGCCGCATCTGCGTCGGCGACAGCGACTCGATCGGCCGGCCGCGCCACAGGATCCGTCCCGCGGTCGGGTCCTGCAGCCGCAGGATCAGCTTGCCGGTGGTCGATTTGCCGCAGCCGGACTCGCCGACCAGGCCGAGCGTCTCGCCGGCGGCGATGCCGAAGCTCACGCCGTCGACGGCGAGCACCTTGCCGCCGCCGCGGCCGAGCCAGCTGCGATCGACCGGATAGTGCTTGCGCAGCCCCTGCACGTCGAGCAGCAGCTCGGTCATCGCCGGCGCCTCATGCCGTTTGCGCGAGCGCGCCGCCTGCGCGCGCAGGCTCGGCGATCGGATGCCAGCACGCGGCCTGATGACCGGGGCCATGCGGCTGCATCGGCGGCGCCTCGCTGCGGCAGCGATCGGTTGCGAGCGGACAGCGCGGCGCGAACAGGCATCCGGCAATCGATTCCTTCAGCGACGGCACCATGCCGGGGATCTCGACCAGCCGCTGCGGGACGGCGTCGTCGCTGCCGGCCGCCGCGCCGCGCAGGTGCGGCATCGATCCGAGCAGGCCGCGCGTGTACGGATGCCGCGGGTGCGCGAACAGCTGCTCGACGCCCGCTTCCTCGACCTTGCGGCCGGCGTACATCACGATCACGCGCTGCGCCATCTCGGCGACGACGCCGAGGTCGTGCGTGATCAGGATGATCGATGCGCCGGTCTCGGCGCCGAGCCGGCGCATCAGCTCCAGGATCTGCGCCTGGATCGTCACGTCGAGCGCCGTCGTCGGCTCGTCGGCGATCAGGAGCCGCGGCGAACACGCGAGCGCCATCGCGATCATCACGCGCTGGCGCATTCCGCCCGACAGCTCGTGCGGATACTGGCGAACGCGACGCTCGGGCTCCGGGATCTGGACCTTGCGCAAGCCGTCGATCGCGCGCTCGAGCGCTTCGCGCTGCGACAGCCCGCGATGCAGCACCAGCACTTCGGCGACCTGGCGGCCGATCGTCAGCACCGGATTGAGCGACGTCATCGGCTCCTGAAACACCATCGAGATCAGGTTGCCGCGCACCGCGCGCATCTCGGGCTCGGAGAGCTCGAGCAGGTTGCGGCCGTCGAACTCGATCCGCCCGGCCGCGATCCGGGCCGGCGGCATCGGCAGCAGCCGCAGGATCGACATCGCGGTCACGCTCTTGCCGCAACCCGATTCGCCGACGATCGCCAGCGTCTCGCCCGGGCGCACGTCGAAGCTGACGCCGTCGACGGCGCGCACGATGCCGTCGCGGGTGTGGAAGTGCGTCTTCAGTCCGTCGACCCGCAGCAGCGGCGCGCCGGCCGCGTCGCGCGGCCGGACCGTGTTGCCGGGCACTGCCGAGTCCATCGTCACATCCGGCGCGCGAGCCGCGGATCGAGCGCGTCGCGCATGCCGTCGCCCAGCAGGTTCACCGACAGCACGGTGATCGACAGGAAGATCCCGGGGAACAGCAGGATCGTGCCGGCGACCTGGATCAGGCTGCGCGCCTCGGCCATGATGTTGCCCCAGCTCGGGATGTTCGGCGGCGTGCCGGCGCCGATGAACGACAGGATCGCTTCGGTGATCATCGCCGATGCGCAGATGTACGTCGCCTGCACCAGCAGCGGCGCCGTCGTGTTCGGCAGGATGTGCCGCACCAGGATCGCCGGCAGCCGCGTGCCGGAGGCGACGGCCGCTTCGACGAACGGCTGCTCGCGCAGCGTCAGCACCAGCGAACGCACCAGCCGCACGACGCGCGGCACCTCGGTGATCGTGATCGCGATGATCACGTTCTGCAGGCTCGCCTTGGTCAGCGAGATCAGCGCGATCGCCAGCAGCACCGACGGGATCGACATCAGCCCGTCCATCACCCGCATCATCACCGCGTCGAGCCAGCGCAGGTACCCGGTCGCCAGTCCGATCGCCAGTCCGATCACGCTCGCCAGCACCGCGACCGACAAACCGACGGTCAGCGACACGCGCGCGCCGTAGATCACGCGGCTGTACACGTCGCGCCCGAGCATGTCGGTGCCGAACCAGTGCTGCGCCGACGGCGGGCGCAGGCGGCGAATCGGCGACACCGACAGCGGGTCCGCGGTCGCGATCCACGGCGCGAACACCGCGATGCAGACCATCAGCAACAGCACCAGTCCGCCGGCGATCGCGGTCGGATGGCGGCGGAACGCGTCCTTGAACCGCAGCCACGTCGGCGATACCGATTTCGGCGCGGACAGGGTGGCGGCGGTCGCGCTCACGACGTCAGTACCGGATCCGCGGGTCGAACAGCGAGTAGCTGAGGTCGACCAGCAGGTTGATCAGCACGTACACCGCGGAGAACAGCAGCGTCATGCCCTGGATGATCGGATAGTCGCGGCGCAGGATCGCGTCGACCGTCAGCCGGCCCAGTCCCGGGATCGCGAACACGGTCTCGGTGACGACGACGCCGCCGATCAGCAAAGCCACGCCAATGCCGATCACCGTGACGATCGGCAC
>DATLGW010000380.1:0-6574 GCA_035540315.1 Burkholderiaceae bacterium
TGCGTTCACGCACTTTCGGCTGCGCGCGCAGCTGTGGCTGGCCGAGGCGGTGGATCGCGCGGTGCTGCGCGGTGCCGCGCGGCCGCCGGCTGCGTCGAACGGAATGCCGTTGCCTGCGGCGCGCGATGCCGAGGACCGCGCGCTGTGGCTGTCGCTGCCGCCGACGGCCGACGCGCCGCTGCCGCGCCCGATCCGCACCGTGCTGCTGCGCCTGGCGCAGCGGCCGCGCTGACACCGTCGCAACGGCGCACGAAGGGCGACCGGGCCTACAGCACCTGGTGCTGATGCAGGAACCGGTGCACCAGTGACAGCCGCGCCAGCGGGTCCTCGAGCGCCATCAGTCCCTGCCGCGCCGACACCGGGATCGGCAGCACTTCGGACAGGCGGTTGGCGACCCAGCTGGCGGAGTCGAATTCGTACGGCGGCTCGATGATCCGCCGCTGCGGGTCGGGTTCGCGCTGCTCGATGTCCTGCACGATCCGCCGCGCCAGCGCCGCGCAATCGGCCAGCTCCTGCGGCACCGGCAGCGCGTCGTCGGCGGCGATCGGATCGATCGTCGCGCGCACCAGCGCATTGGCGCCGACGCTGCGCTCGAGCACGCGGAACCGCTCGGTTCCCACCGTGCGCAGCTGCAGCACGCCAAGCTGCTGCATGTCCCAGCCGCGGATCTGCGCCAGGCATCCGACGGACTCGTGTTCGGCGGCAGCGCCGACTTCCTGGCCGCGCACGATCAGGCACACGCCGAACGGGCGGTCGTGCTGCAGGCAATCGCGGACCATGTCCAGGTATCGGGCTTCGAACACCCGCAGCGGCAGCACGCCGCCGGGGAACAGCACGGTGTTCAGCGGGAAGATCGGGACTTCAGCCGGCATGTTGGGGAGGAGACGCGTGACCTCCCTCTCGCACGGCGAGCGCCCGATGCCGCACCAGCACCTGCTCGGTCGCGCGGAACCGCTCGGCCAGCCGTTCGACGCAATAGACCGACCGGTGCTGTCCGCCGGTGCAGCCGAGCGCGACGGTCAGGTAGCTGCGGTTCTCCTGCACGTACGACGGCAGCCACGTCTGCAGGAACTCGGCGATGTGGTCGATCATCTTCTGCACCGCCGGGATCGCCTCGAGGTAGCCGACGACGTCGGCCTGCAGACCCGTCAGCGGCCGCAGCTTCGACGTGTAGTACGGGTTCGGCAGGCAGCGCACGTCGAACACCAGATCGGCGTCCAGCGGCACGCCGTACTTGAATGCGAACGACTCGAACAGCAGCGTCACTGCGGCGCGATCGGTGCCGACCAGCTCGCGGACCCACTGGCGCAGCACGTTCGGCGGCAGGTCGCTGGTGTCGAGCGACGGCCCGAGATCCTGCAGCACCGACAGCAGCTCGCGCTCGCGTTCGATCGACTCCATCAGCGTGGGCACCGGCTCGCCGACGCCGGCCGCGGCCATCGTCAGCGGATGGCGCCGGCGCGTCTCCGAGTAGCGCTGCACCAGGCTGTCGCTGCGCGCATTGAGGAACAGCACCCGCACGTCGTGGCCCAGCCGCTGCAGCTGGCCGATCACGTCGCGCACGTTCTGCAGCGGCTGTCCGGCGCGCGAGTCGACCGACACGGCGACGCGGCGGTGACCCTGCTGCTGCAGCGAGTCGATCACCGGCTGCAGGAACTGCGGCGGCAGGTTGTCGATGCAGAAATAGCCGTCGTCGGCCAGCACGTTGATCGCGATCGACTTCCCCGACCCCGACAGGCCGGTCACCAGCACCAGCTGCATCCGAGCCTTTGCAGTCGCGTTGCCGGCCACGGCGGCAGAAGCGTTCATTCCGAGTCCGAGTCGATCGCCTTTTGCTGGCGCACGACGAATTCGCGGGTCGTGTCGATGCCGCGCAGCTGCAGGATCGCGTTGCGCACCGCCGCCTCGGTCAGCACGGCCAGGTTGCGGCCCGCCGCCACCGGAATCACGACCTTCCGAATGCGAACGCCCAGCACGGCCTCGCTCAGGTTCTCCAGCGGCAGCCGTTCGTACTTCTCGTCCATCGTGCTGCGCCGCGCCAGGTGCACGATCAGCTTCAGCCGCATCTTGCGCCGGACCGCCGTCTCGCCGAACACCGTTTTGATGTCCAGCAAACCCAGTCCCCGGACCTCGAGCAGCCCCTGCAGCATCGGCGGGCAGCGGCCTTCGACGGTGGTCGGGGAGATGCGCCGGAACTCGACGACGTCGTCGGCGACCAGGCCGTGGCCGCGGCTGATCAGCTCGAGCGCCAGCTCGCTCTTGCCCACCCCCGAGTCGCCCGAGATCAGCACGCCCATGCCGAGCACGTCCATCAGCACGCCGTGCACGCTGCAGCTGATCGATACCGCGCGCGCGAGCTCGTGGCGCATCACCTCGATCGCGCGGGCGCTGGCGAGCGGCGACGTCAGCAGCGGCAGCGCGCCCTCCTCGCAGGCGATCCGCAGGCCCTCGGGCGGGGCGAGCCCATCGGCGACGATCAGCGCCGGCGGGTTCCCGCGCAGCAGTTCCTGCATCACGTGCTCGCGCCGTCCCGGCTCGAGCCGGTTGTAGTACGCGATCTCGTGATGCCCCAGCACCTGGATGCGGTGCGGGTGAATCAGGTTCAGGTAGCCGACCTGGTCGACCGTGTCGACCGACGGCAGGGCGGCGATGCGGTCACCGCCGGCGCGCCCGGCCGACCATGCCAGCTGCAGCGCCGAGCCGTGCTCTTCGACCAGGGCGTTGACGGTCAGCGACATGGCAGCAGCGCAGGCAGCGCCCGCGGGGCGGCGGCTGTCAGGCCGCCGGCCGGTACGGCTCCCAGGTCGCGAGCACCTTGTAGATCTGCGCGGTGTCGTTCGAGCCGAACAGCGTTTCGCGAATTCCGCCGTCCGACAGCAATTCGGCGAGTTCCGACAGGATTTCCAGGTGCTCCTCGGTCGCGTGTTCCGGCACCAGCAGGAACACCAGCAACCGCACCGGTTGGCCGTCCGGCGCATCGAACGGAATCGGCGATGCAACGCGAAGCACCGCGGCCACCGCTTCCTTCAGCCCTTTGATCCGCCCGTGGGGGATCGCGACCCCTTGTCCCAGCCCGGTGGAGCCGAGCCGCTCGCGAGCGAACAGCGAGTCGAACACCTTGCTGCGCTCCAGTCCGTGCTCGTTCTCGAACAGCAGCGCAGCCTGCTCGAAGAGCCGTTTCTTGCTCGTGACTTCGACGTCGAGCAGGATGTTCGTCGACGGCAGCAGCCGTGCGATTCGATTCATTGCAAAGGGACCCGGACGGGTCGGATGTTGCGGTGCGAGAAGGCCGCGGCGACCGAGGCGCCGAAGCGAAGAACCGGCGCCTGAAATGGCATCTGTAGCGGCCAGGCCATGCTGTTCACCGTGCAAATTATACGCCCGAACCCGGGGGTGGTCCGGGCTGCGTTATTGCGATGCGGGAAAGCGCACCGGCGCCGCCCCGATCGGATGAGCGCCGGCACGCGAGCCGCCGCCGCGTCACGGCGAAGGCTGCTCCTGCTGGCGCTTGATCGAATCGTGCGGATGCTCGTAGCGCTTGTCCTTGTACTTGAGCACCTGCCGGTCGAGCTTGTCGATCAGGCAGTCGATCGCGGCATACAGGTCCTCGTGGGTGGCCTGCGCGAACAGGTCCTTGCCGCGCACGTGCAGATTGATCTCCGCCTTTTGCGCCAGCTTGTCGACCGACAGGAACACGTTGACGTCGATCACCTGGTCGAAGTGGCGGCGAATCCGCTCCAGCTTGCCGATCACATAGTCGCGCAATGCCGGAGTGACCTCGAGGTGGTGTCCGCTGATCGTCAGATTCATGCGTACTCCTTGCTGCAGGATTTGGGGCAAGCCCGGCAGGAGCCCGGCATCGGTGCGGCGGCCCGGCACGACGGCCGGCCGCCGCGGCGGCGAGCGGCGCTAGAACGCGCGCCGCTGCGCCACCGGCGCGATCTGCAGCGCCTCGCGGTACTTCGCGATCGTGCGCCGCGCCACCACGATGCCTTGCTCTCCGAGCATTTCGGCGAGTCGGCTGTCGGATAGCGGTTGGCTGGGGTCCTCCGCGGCAACGAGTTGTTTCAGAAGGGCGCGGATCGCGGTGCTGGAGGCCGCGCCGCCGCTTTCGGTGGCGACGTGACTGCCGAAGAAATACTTCATCTCGAACGTGCCGAAGGAGGTCAGCATGTATTTCTGCGTCGTCACGCGCGATACGGTCGATTCATGCAGTCCCAGCGTGTCGGCGATCTCCCGCAGCACCAGCGGCCGCATCGCGACCGCGCCGTGGGTGAAGAACGCCCGCTGCCGCTCGACGATCGCCTGGGCCACGCGCAGGATCGTATCGAACCGCTGTTGGACATTCTTGATCAGCCAGCGGGCTTCCTGCAACTGTGAATTCATCGAGGCGGCCGAACCGTTGCGGCTGCGCTTTAGTATCTGCGCGTAGACCTCGTTCACCCGCAGCCGCGGCATCACGTCGGGATTGAGCTGCGCCTGCCATTGGCCGCGCACGCGCCGCACGATCACGTCCGGCACCACATAAGCCGTCTGGCCGGCGCCGAACGCATTGCCCGGCCTCGGGTTGAGCCGGCAGATCAGCGCGTGCGCATCGCGCAGCCGCTGGTCGTCGCAGCGCAGCAGGCGCTTGAGCCGCGTGAAGTCTCGCGCCGCCAGCAGCGGCAGGTGCCGGGCTGCCAGTTGCATCGCCACGGCCAGCACCGCGCGGTCCAGCGACTCGTCGCGCGCCAGCGCCGCCAGCTGCAGCGTCAGGCACTCGGCGGCGTCGCGCGCGCCGACACCGGCGGGATCGAAGCTTTGCAGCAGCTTCAGCGCCGCGCTGAGCTCGTCGGCGTCGACCTCGAGCTCCGCCGGCAGCGCCGCCTGGATCTCGGCGAGCGGGCTGCCGAGGTAACCGTCGTCGGAAAGCTCGTCGATCAGCAGCTGAACCAGCGCCCGGTCGCGCCGGCTGCAGCGGGTCCCCGCGAGCTGCCGCATCAGGTGCTGACGCAGCGTCTGATCGGCGTCGGCGAGTTGCGCGTATCCGGTGTCGTCGTCGGCGTCTGCGTGGCGGTTGCGCTCGCCGCCGGGGCCGCTCCAATCAGTGCTTCCGCTGCCATCTGCGCCGAACTGGATGCCATCCTCGCCGAATTCGCGCGACTCGACCGCTGATCCCTCGGCCGGATCGGCGCCCGCGTCACCCGGTCCGGCGGCGGTGCCGTCGGCCGCCGGTGCGCCGGCCGGCGCAGGCTCGTCCAGCCCGCCGTTCGGTGCGATCCGAACGCACTGTGCGAGCGGGTCGTCGCTGCGCTCGAGCAGCGGGTTGTCCTGCAGCAGCTGTTCGAGCTCCTGGTGCAGCTCGATCGTGGACAGCTGCAGCAGCCGGATCGACTGCTGCAGCTGCGGCGTCAGCGCCAGGTGTTGCGAGAGCCTGAGTTGGAGCGTTGGTTTCATCGCGCTCGCACCGCGGACACCGGGTGCGAGCGTGGCCGGCGCCGCCGCGGCGGTCCGGACGTCACATCCGGAACTCTTCGCCGAGATAGGCTTTGCGGACCCGCTCGTCCTGGATCACTTCGTCCGGGCGCCCGTAAGCAAGAACAGTACCATCATTAATGATATAGGCCCGGTCGCAAATGCCAAGCGTTTCGCGCACGTTGTGGTCCGTGATCAGCACCCCGATTGCGCGTTCCTTGAGAAACTTCACGATCCGCTGGATCTCCAGCACCGCGATCGGGTCGACGCCGGCGAACGGCTCGTCGAGCAGGATGAATCGGGGCGACGTCGCCAGCGACCGCGCGATCTCGACCCGCCGGCGCTCGCCGCCCGACAGCGACAGCGCCGGATTCGAGCGGATGTGGTCGATCTGCAATTCCGCCAGCAGCGCTTCGAGCCGCTGCTCGACCTGGTCGGGGTGAAGCGGCCGGCCGTCTTCGTCGCGCTGCAGCTCGAGCACGGCCAGAATGTTCTCTTCGACGGTCAGCTTGCGGAAAACCGACGCCTCCTGCGGCAGGTACGACAGCCCCAAGCGGGCGCGCCGGTGGATCGGCAGCCGGCTGATCGTGCGCCCGTCGAGCTCGATGTCGCCGCCGTCGGACGGCACCAGTCCGGCGATCATGTAGAAGCAGGTCGTCTTGCCGGCGCCGTTGCGGCCCAGCAGCCCGACCACCTCGCCGCTCTCGACGTCGAGCGACACGTCCTTGACCACCTGACGGCCGTGGTACGCCTTCATCAGGTGCCGCGCCGACAGCCGGCTGCGCTGGCCTGCAGTCTCCCGCATCAGCGGCGCGGCGCCTCCGGCGGCTGCGCCAGCCGCGGCGCGGGTTTCAGCGCCGGCGCCGGCGCCGCCGCAGCCGGCGCCTCGCGCGGCCCGCCCGAGCGCGGCTGGATCACCACCCGCACCCGTCCGCGATCCTGGCCGGGCGGGGCGCCGTCGACGCTGACCTGCTCGGTGCGCGCATCGTAGAAGATCACCCCGCCGTGGATCTCGTCGGCGGGCGCGGCGCCGGGAAGCCGCAGCATCCGCGCGTTGCCGGTCAGCCGCACCGTCTCGTTGCGCCCGTCGTACTCGATCTGGTTGCCGTAGCCTTCGATG
>DATLGW010000381.1:0-7712 GCA_035540315.1 Burkholderiaceae bacterium
GTCGTCGGCGCTGCTCATCACGACGATCGGGACCGGCCGCTCGCCGATCGCGCGGCGGAACTCGCTGCAGCTGCGCAGCCCCGCCTCCGAATCGACGCCCAGCAGCACGACGTCGGGCGCGGTCGACGCCAGCGTCGCGAGCGCGGCTGCGGCGCTCGCAGGCACCACGACCACCAGGCCGCGCTCCTCGAGCGCCGCCACGGCCAGGTGCTGCCACGCCGGATCGGGCTCGACCAGCAGGATTTTCGGCTTCGGACCGGCGGATTCGACTTCGGTCAACGACGTCAGGGGCTTCGGACGAATGGCCTCACAGGGTAGACCAAGCCCCCCGGGCAGGCAAACCGGCTGCTGCGAAAGCTACAGATAGTCGAACAGCGTCAGCCGCGCGACCTGCGCATAGGACTTCATCGCCGCCTCGACCGCCGTGTGCTGCAGCTGCATCTGGCTGATCGCGCGCGCGAAATCGACGTCGACCAGCTGCGACAGCCGGGCCTGCGCGTCGATGCTGCCCGATTCCAGCGCCTGCTCGTGCACGTCGAGCGCGCGCAGCCGTTCGCCGATCGTGACCCGCGTCAGCTGCAGCCGCTCGAGCGAGCGGTCGACACTGCCGACGGTTGCGCGCATCGCGTCGCCGACCGCGGCGCTGGAGACATTCGGGTCCGACAGCAGCGCGATCGCCGCGTCGAGCCGCGTGAACACGTTCTGAGGCCCGCCGGCCGCGGGAACCGCAGTGAAATTCGCCGCGCCGTCGAAGCCGACCGTTGCCGGCTGCTCGCTGCCCAGCGACTGCGTCCCCGGCTGCGGCCGATACGCGACCTCGTCGCCGCTGGCGTCGAACGGCGCCGCCGACGTGCCCTGGCCGCCGAACACGAAGCCGCCGGCGCCGTCGCCGCGGTTCGCGATCGCCAGCAGCGACTCGCGCGTCTGGCGCAGCTGCACGGCCAGGTGCGCGCGATCGGCGCTGCCGAGCGTCGGATTCGCCGCGGCCAGCAGCGTATCGCGCGCCGACTGCAGCATCGCGGTGCCGTCGGCCACCGCCGCCTCGGATGCGCCGAGCAGCTGGCGCGCCAGCGTGACCGCGCGCTGCTCGGCCTCGATGCGGGCGACCCGAGACCGCATCTTCTCCGATTCGGCGGCCGCATGCGGATCGTCGGACGGCGACGCGATCCGCCGGCCGCTGGCGAGCTGCTGCTGCGTCTGCAGCTGTTTCGCCTGCTGCTGCGCGATCGTGTCGATCGCCTGCTGGTGCGCGTATTGCGTGCCGATCCGCATCATGTCTCTCCGGGGGGCGCGCGCGTTCAGCGGCCGCTGCTGGCGAGCAGCGTCTCGAACAGGTCGTTCGCCATTCGAATCACCTTGGCTGCCGCCTGGTACGCCTGCTGGTACTGCAGCAGTCGCGCCGCCTCCTCGTCCAGGTTCACGCCCGAGATCTCGCTGCGCAACCGATGCGAGTCCTCGGCGATCCGCTGCGACATCGAAGCCGCCGAGCTGACCGACTGTGCGCGACTGCCGAGATCGCCGATCAGCTCGGCGTAGCGGTCGATCACCGAGCCGCCGTCGACCAGCCGCGCCGTCCCCAGACCCTGCAGCAGCCGCGCATTGCGATTGTCGGCGCCGGGCTCGGCAGTCGGCACGATCCGCAGCGTGTCGCCGGCGGCGGGCGCGCCCGATAGCGTCGCGGTCCAGCCGTTGAACGAAACCGTCATTCCCGGCACGTACGCGATGCCGGTCGGGTTGCCGGTGCCGTCGCCGCTGACGTCGAACGTCGCAGCGCCGGTGAACGTGATCGTCACCGGCGCCGTCGTGCCCGGTCCCACCGTGTCGATCCGCAGCGCGGCGGTGGCGCCGCCAGGACTCGCGGCATCCTTCGTCACCGTGATCGGCATCGCGGTCGCGATCGCCTCGGGCGACATCGGCACCGCGCGCAGTGCGGCAGCGAAGCCGCTGGCAGCGCGCACGAAGAATTCGTCGCCGGCCTGCGGCGCGCCGGCAAGCTGCAGCGTCAGCCCGTCGACGGTCTGCGGCAACGTCGCGTATACGGCGCTGCTGCCGTCGGCAGTGCGCATCACGGTGTACTGGCTGCCGTCGAACGATACCCGGTAGTCGGTCGCGCGCAGCTGCGCGCCGTCGGCCAGCTCGACCGACAACGTCGCCGCGCCGGCATTGGCCGGCGATGCTGTCGCCTGCGGGAAGGCGGACGAGAACATCGGCGCACCCGGTGCGCCGCGCGCATCCAGCCCGACCGACTGCTGGCGGTTCACCGCATCGGCCACCGCGCCGGCCAGCTGTCCGAGCCGTGCGCGCGCCGACGCCAGGTCCTGGTCGCGAAACGCGACCAGGCCGGCGAGCGTGCCGCCGCCGAGCGCGGCCGCGTCGATCTCGACCCGGCCGCCGGCGGCGCCGGGCAGCTCGAGCGCGACCTGCAGCTTTTCAGGCTGCATCGGATCGACGGCCAGCAGCAGTCGGTTCGCGTTCGTGCCGACCAGCAGCGGCTCGCCGCGCACCGTCTGCACCGTCACGGTCCCGTCGTCGGCAATGTGCGACGGCGCGCGCAGCACGCCGTTGAGCTCGGCGAGCAGCTGATCGCGCCGGTCGAGCAGGTCGCTCGGTTCGCGTCCGCTGCCGCGGACCTCGCCGAGCTGCCGGTTCAGCGCCGCAAGCGCAGCAAGCGCATCGTTGGCACGGCGCACGTCGTTCTGCATCTGCGAGTTCACGCCTGCGGCGAGCTCGCTCATCCGCTGATCGACGCTGCGCACCCGGTTCGCGAACGCATCGGCGCGGGCCAGCGCGACCGTGCGCACCGACGCGTCGTTCGGCCGCGCAGCGACGTCGCCGAAGGCACCGACCAGCTCGTCGAATGCCGCGCCCACGCCGGTGGCCGGATCGGCGAACAGCGCGTTCAGCCGATCGAGCTGTGCGCTGCGCGCGCGATCCTGCGCGGCAGCGGCATCGTTCGCGATCGACTCGCGGGCCAGGAACTGGTCGTAGACGCGACGCACGTTCGCGACGTCGACGCCGCGGCCGAAGAACCCGCCGGCCCCGGGGCTGACACCGGCGTCCTGCAGCACGACCTCGCGGCGCGAGTAGCCCGGCGTGGCGGCATTCGCGATGTTGTGCCCGGTCGTCTGCAGCTGCGCATACGCCGCGTTGAGCGCACTGGTGCCGAGCCGCAGCAGATCCGTCATCGTTTCCTCCGTCGCCCGCTCAGCCCGGCGGCAGCGAAGCCGCGAGCGCCGCCTGGATCACGCGCGACAGCTTGCGCGCGTAGTTCGGATCGGTCGCATAGCCGGCGCGCTGCATGCCGGCAGCGAATCGTTCCGGCGAGTCGGCCGACTGCAGCACGGCCGCATACCGCGGGCTGCCGGCGATCAGCCGCGCCCAGTCGGCGAACGCCTCCTCGTACGACCCGTACGCGCGGAAACGTTCGGCCATCCGCACCGGCTGGCCGTCGACGTATTCGGTCGTCGGCGACTCGACGGTCGCGCCGCGCCATCCGCTGCCGGCCTTGATGCCGAACAGATTGAACGAGCGGCTGCCGTCCGGATGCAGCGGCTCGTGGCGCCCCCACCCCGACTCGAGCGCGGCCTGACCGAGGATGAACGCCGCCGGCACGCCGGTCGCCTGCTGCGCGGCTTGCGCCGCATCGCGCAGCCGCTGGATGAACTCGCGTTGCGGGCTGCGGCTGGCGGCCGCATCGCCGCTGCCGCCATCGGACGGCTGCGCAACGGCGGCCGGCGCGGCAGTCGGTTGCGCTGCGCGCTGCGCGGCACGAGCGAATGCGGCGCCGCCCGCCTTCGTCGACAGCAGTTGCTGCGGCGCCGGCAGGCCGGGCACGGCCGTCTTGGAGGCCGCCGCGGAATCCGCGGCAGCTGCACCGGGTGTCGCGGCAACCTCGGATTCATGCCGCGGCGCGATACGCGCGGTGACGGCGCCCGACGGCGCGCCGGTCGCCGCGCCGAGCCCGGCGTTGATCGCCGCAGCGATCCGCTCGCGTCGCACGGCCGGCACCTCGCCGTCGGTGATGTGCCGCGACAGCTGGCGCGCGATCATTTCGGACAGGCCGCCGCCCCGGCCGGCCAGCGTCTGCGCCAGCTGCGCATCGAGCATGCCTTCATACATCTCGCGACCGGGCCCGTCGAACATCCCGCTCTTGGGAGTCGCGTCGCGCATGCTCTTCAACACCAGCTGCATGAACATCGCCTCGAACTGCGTTGCCGCCTGCTTCACTGCCGCCTGCGGATCGCGCGCGGCCGCCGTCCGCAGCGCATCGAGCGAGCGAACGTCGGACGCCAGCGCTGCGCCCGCCTTCATCAGATGATCTCCAGCTCCGCCTTCAGGCTGCCCGCGGCCTTCAGCGCCTGCAGGATCGCGATCAGATCCTGCGCGGTCGCCCCCAGCGTGTTCAGCGCCTTCACGACGTCGGCCAGGTTCGCGCCGCCGTCGACCCTGACCAGCGACGCGCCGTCCTGCCTGATCTGAATATCGGCTTTCTCGGTCACGACTGTAGATCCCTGGGCGAACGGTTGCGGCTGGCTGACGAGCGGCGTCGACGTGATCGATACCGACAGGTTGCCGTGCGCGATCGCCGACGGACCGAGCGTGACGGCCTGGTTCATCACCACCGAGCCGGTGCGCGCATTGACGATCACTTTCGCCGACGGCGCGGCGAGCTGGACGTCGAGGTTCTCGATCTCGGCCAGGAACGCGACCCGGTCGCCGTCGACCGGCAGGCGAACGCGGATCACGCGCGCGTCGAGCGCCTGCGCCGGCGCCGCGCCGCGCTGCGCGCGCAGCTTGTGATTGATCGCCTCGGCGACCAGCCGCGCGGTCGAGAAATCGGTCTGCTTGAGCTCGATCTGGATCGAGTCCTGCTCGAGCGCGTCGTTCGGCACCGCGCGTTCGACGGTCGCTCCCATCGGCACGCGCCCGGCCGACAGGTGATTGATCTGCACCTTGCTGCCGCCCTGCGCGGCGCCGGCGCCGCCGACGATCACGTTGCCCTGGGCGATCGCATAGATCTGCCCGTCGGCGCCTTTCAGCGGCGTCAGCAGCAGCGTACCGCCGCGCAGGCTCTTCGCGTTCCCCAACGACGACACGGTCACGTCGATCGACTGCCCCGGCTGAGCGAAAGCCGGCAGCTGCGCAGTCACCATCACCGCGGCGGTGTTCTTCAGCTGCGGGTTCACGCCCGGCGGCAGCTGGATTCCGAGCTGCTGCAGCATCGATGCGACGCTTTGCGCAGTGAACGGCGCCTGCGTGGTCTGGTCGCCGCTGCCGTCGAGCCCGACCACCAGCCCGTAACCGAGCAGCTGGTTGATCCGCACGCCTTGCACGGTCGCCAGGTCGCGGATCCGCTCGGCCGACGCGGGCACCGCGACGCCCGCGACGATTGCGATCGCGATCAGGTTCAGCAGGTGTCTGAATGTCAAGCCGTCACCTCGTGCCGTTGGAGCCGCCTGCGCTGCGCTACAGCGGCGAATAGCTGAAGAAGAATCGCTGCAGCCAGCCGACCGTCATTGCCCGGTCG
Organism: Burkholderiaceae bacterium; assembly: GCA_035540315.1. Lineage (GTDB taxonomy): Bacteria > Pseudomonadota > Gammaproteobacteria > Burkholderiales > Burkholderiaceae_E > DATLGW01. Next base: position 5,528 of record DATLGW010000381.1, read on the forward strand.
ATGTCGCCGCGGCCGCGGAACTCGACCCGCACGTCGGCGACCTGGTTCGACGGCACGACGTTGCCGGGCCGGATCGTTTTCGGATTGACGGTGCCGGAGAAGCGCAGCACGTCGATCGTCTGGTTCACGCCGACCTGCTTCTCGCCGACCACGCGCAGATTGCCGTTCGGCAGCACCTGGGCGACCGTGACCGCGATCGTGCCGGTGAACACGTTGTCGCTGCCGCTCTCGCCTTTCGCGTCGGCGCTGTTGCTCGACCCGGCGCCGACGCGCGCGCGTCCCAGACGGCTGGCCGACACGCCGGGCAACGCGGTGATCGAGCCTTCGATCTTGCCTTCGCGGTTCACCGACGTGTTCGAACGCTGCCGCGCCGACGTGTTCTCCTGGATCTGGATCGTCAGCAGATCGCCGACCGTCTGCGCGCGATGGTCCTCGAACAGCGGCCGGTGGAATCCGGTCTGGAAGATCGCGCCGTTGCTGGACGGCGGCGCGACCGCGACCACCGGCGCCGGCGGCAGCTCGGTCGGCGGCAGCGCGACCTGCGGCTGCTGCACGACCGCGCAGGCGCCGAGCGACAACGCGGCCAGCGGCAGCAGCGCGCGCGCCGCGATTGCGCAAGCCCGGAGCAGCGCGGCGGTCATAGCTGCGACAGGCGCGCCAGCATCTGGTCGGACGTCTGGATCGCCTTGGAGTTGATTTCGTATGCGCGCTGGCTCTGGATCATCGACACCAGCTCCTCGACCACGTTGACGTTCGACGTCTCGACGTAGCCCTGGCTGAGCGTACCGGTGCCGTTGGTGCCGGGCGCGGCGACGGTCGGCGGCCCCGACGCAGTCGTCTCGACGAACAGGTTCTGCCCGCGCGGGTCGAGCCCGGCCGGGTTCACGAACGTCGCGAGCTGTAGCTGCCCGACCTGGGTCGCCGCCGCCGAGCCCGGTTGCATGACCGTGATGATCCCGTCGGCGCCGATCGTCACCGATTGCGCGTTCGCCGGAATCGTGATTCCCGGCGCGACCGGATGGCCGTTCGCGTTGACCAGCTGGCCCTGGCCGTCGATCCGCAACGCGCCGTCGCGCGTGTAGCCGATCGTGCCGTCGGGCATCTGGATCTGCAGGAAACCGTTGCCGTTGACCGCCAGGTCGAGCGGGTTCTCGGTGCGCTGCAGGTTGCCCTGCGAGAACGTGCGCGTGGTCGCGACCGGACGCACGCCGGTGCCCAGCTGCAGTCCGGTCGGCTGCGTGTTCTGCTGCGTCTCCTGCGCGCCGGCCTGCCGCAGGTTCTGATACAGCAGGTCCTCGAACACGGCGTGCGAGCGCTTGTAGCCGTTGGTGCCAACGTTCGCGAGGTTGTGCGAAATCGTGTCGAGCTGGGTCTGCTGCGCATCCAGCCCGGTCTTCGCGATCCATAACGAGCGGATCATCGTTCAGCTCCTCATCCGTGGCTCGACAGCAGCTGCGCGGCGCGCTGCTCGTTGCTCTCGGCCGTCTGCATGATCTTCATCTGCATCTCGAACTGCCGCGACGCCGCGATCAACCCGATCATCGACTCGACGACGTTGACGTTGCTGCCTTCGACTGCGCCGCTGGCGAGCCGCACCGCCGGATCCGACGGCGCGGGATCGCCGTCGACGGTGCGGATCAGTCCGTCGCCGCCCTTGCGCAACTCGCCCGCAGGCGGATTCACCAGCTTGATCTGGCCGACCGACACCGGCGCTGCGCCGGCGCTCTTCGCGCTGACCGTGCCGTCGGCGCCGATCGTGACCTCGGCGTTCGCCGGCACGACGATCGGGCCGCCGTCGCCCAGCACCGTCAGGCCGCTGCGCGTGCGCAGCACGCCCTCGGGCGACAGCTCGAGCGATCCCGAGCGGGTGTAGGCCTCGCTGCCGTCGAACGCCTGCACCGCGATCCAGCCGTCGCCGCGGACCGCTACGTCGAGCGCGCGTCCCGTCTGCGTGACCGGCCCCGGCGTCGCATCGAAGCCGGCGGTCGCCTCCAGCGCATGGACGCGCGTGGCCAGCCCGTCGCCCTGGATCGGCACCGCGCGAAACGCCTCGAGGTCGCGGCGAAAGCCCTGCGTGTTCGCGTTCGCGAGGTTGTTCGCGAGCGCGTCCTGACGCTGCAGCGTCGCCTTCGCGCCGGTCATCGCGGTGTAGATCATCCGGTCCATCGCGGGCTCCCGCTATGCG
>DATLGW010000382.1:0-2361 GCA_035540315.1 Burkholderiaceae bacterium
CAGCGCTGCGCACGCCAGCGTTGCGACTGCGCCGAGCGCGCGCAGCGCTGCTGGTCGACTACGTCGCGTTCGTACGCTCGGACGTCGTGCAGATGATGCGCAACTTCTACGGCACGGTCAGCGTCGAGACCAGCGGCAGCGGCGACGACGCGCGGCTGCGGCTGGTGCACGGCGTGATCGCCCACGGCGAGCAGTTCGTCGCCGGCGAACGCCGCCGCTGGCCGACCACCTACTACGGCGAGACCTCGGGGGTCGGCCGCACGATCGCCGCGATTCGCGACGCGAGCGGCGCGCCGCAGCGGATCGGACTGATCGGGCTGGGCACCGGCACGCTGCTCACCTACGGCCGCGCCGGCGACCGGTTCCGCGTCTACGAGCTGAACCCGCAGGTGCTCGAGGTCGCGCGCAGCCAGTTCACCTATCTGGTCGACTCGGCGGCGCAGGTCGAGGTCACGCTCGGCGATGCGCGGCTGTCGCTGGAGCGCGCGCCGCCGCAGCGATTCGACCTGCTGGCGGTCGATGCATTCTCCAGCGACGCGATTCCGACCCACCTGATGACGCGCGAGGCGCTGCAGGTCTACCTGCAGCACCTGGCGCCCGGCGGCGCGATCGCGTTCCACATCAGCAACCGCTATCTCGCGCTGGCGCCGGTCGTCGGGCAGCTGGCGAGCGAAGCCGGCCTGCAGGCGGTCCGCGTGATCGACGAACCGCCGGCCGACAGCCACTTGTACCGGTCCGACTGGGTCGTCGTCACCGCCGACGACGTGCTCGCGCAGCGGCTGCGCGACGGCGGCGGGCAGGAAGTGCCGCCGCAGCCGGGGCTGCGGCCCTGGACCGACGACTACAACAACCTGTTCCAGGTTCTCAAGTGACGCGATCCGTGCCGCGCGCCGGCAACGCGCGGCGGCTGCGGCAAAGCCCTGGGGGTAACGCGGCCGGATCCGCGACATGAAACAATCGGGCCTGACTCCGTTCCAAGGAAAACGACGATGAGCGTCCAGCGACGCCACCACGTGCACGTCGCCGGCCGCGGCCCGGCCACGATGATCTTCGCTCATGGATTCGGCTGCGACCAGAACATGTGGCGCTATACGGCCCCTGCGTTCGAGCGCCGGTTCAAGACCGTGCTGTACGACCTGGTCGGCAGCGGCAAGTCGGACCTGTCGGCGTACTCGTACGACAAGTACGCAACGCTGCACGGGCATGCCCGCGACGTGCTCGAGATCGCCGACGAGTTCGCCGAGGGTCCGGTGGTTTTCGTCGGCCACTCGGTCAGCGCGATGACCGGGCTGCTGGCGACGATCGAGGCGCCGGATCGGTTCGCGGCGCAGCTGATGGTGGGACCGTCGCCGTGCTACATCAACGACGGCGACTACGTCGGCGGCTTCGCGCGCGAGGACATCGACGGCTTGCTCGAGACGCTCGAGAGCAACTACCTGGGCTGGTCGAGCGCGATGGCACCGGTGATCATGGGCGCGCCGGAGCGGCCCGACCTGCGCGAGGAGCTGACGAACAGCTTCTGCCGCACCGATCCGGACATCGCCAAGCACTTCGCGCGCGTGACGTTCCTGTCGGACCACCGGCAGGACCTGGCCGAGTCGCGAACGCCGGCGCTGATCCTGCAGTGCAGCGACGACGTGATCGCGCCCCGGTGCGTCGGCGAATACATGCACCAAACGATGCGCGACAGCGCGCTGGTGGTGATCGACAACGTCGGCCATTGTCCGCACATGAGTTCGCCAGCGGCGAGCATCGACGCAATGGAAACCTATCTGCGGCGGGTCGGGCTCTGACGTGCCGGACGCGCAACCGCCGGTCGTGCCTGCCCAGGCGCTGTACGAACACGCCGCCTGCGGGCTGCTGCTGGCCCGCACCGACGGCACGATCCTGCAGGCCAACGCGACGTTCTGCGGCTGGCTCGGCTATCGCGCCGACGAGCTGGTCGCGAAGCGGCGGGTGCAGGATCTGCTGACGATCGGCGGGCGCGTCTTCCATCAGACGCACTGGGCGCCGCTGCTGCAGATGCAGGGTTCGGTCGCCGAGCTCAAGCTCGACCTGATCCACCGCGACGGTCACACCGTCCCGGCGCTGATCAACGCGCTGCGGCGCCGCCACGGGGACACGCCGTGCGACGAGCTGGCGGTGTTCATCGTCAGCGACCGGCACAAGTACGAGCGCGAGCTGCTGCTCGCGCGGCGCAACGCCGAAACCGCGCTCGCCAGCCAGCGAGAGTCGCAGCGCGCGCTGGGGCTGGCCGAAGCCCGGCTGCGGCTGGCGCTCGAGTCGGGACGGCTGCACGTGTGGGACGTCGATCCGCTGACGGGCCAGCGCCGTTACGACGACAGCGTCGCGATGCTGCTC
>DATLGW010000383.1:0-3199 GCA_035540315.1 Burkholderiaceae bacterium
GCGCGGTGGGCACGCTGAAGATCTTCGCGATCTGTCTCGTGCTCGGGCTCTCGCTCGGGCTGCTGATGGGGTTCGGCCGCTACTCGAGAAAGCGCCGCTACTACTATCCGTCCACCGCGTTCGTCGAGTTCTTCCGCAACACGCCGGTGCTGGTCCAGATCCTGTGGTTCTATTTCGCGCTGCCGATCCTGATCCCGGTCGAGGTCAGTCCGCTGATGGCGGCGGTGCTGGGCATCGCGCTGAACTCGGCCGCGTTCTCGGCCGAGATCTACCGCGGCGGCATCCAGTCGATCGAACCGGGCCAGTGGGAAGCGGCGCGGGCGGTCGGCATGACCGATTCGCAGGCGATGCGGCGGATCGTGCTGCCGCAGGCAATCAAGCGGATGGTGCCGGCGCTGACGAACCGCGGCATCGAGATCTTCAAGATGTCGACGCTCGCGTCGGTCGTCGCCTACACCGAGCTGCTGAACCAGGCGAAGCTGCTCGCGTCGCTGAATTTCAACCCGATCGAGACCTACACCGTCGTCGCGCTCGTGTTCTTCGCGTTCCTCTATCCGCTGGTGCAGGCGACCTACGCGCTCGAGCGCGTGATGGCGCGGAGCGACTGAACGTGAACGGGCAGACGTCCCCGATCCGCGACGGCCGCGTCGTGCTGCAGATCCGAGGGCTGCGCAAGCGCTTCGGCGAACAGGCGGTGCTCGACGGGATCGACCTGGATGTCGCGCAGGGCGATCGGATCGCGATCATCGGCGCCTCCGGGTCCGGCAAGAGCACGTTCCTGCGCTGCCTAAACTTCCTCGAGATGCCCGACGACGGCGAAGTGCGGTTTTCCGGCGAGACGATCCGGGCCGGACGGCGCCGTTCGCAGCGCGAGCTCGCCGCGATCCGGCAGCGTGCCGGCATGGTGTTCCAGCACTTCAACCTGTTCCCGCACCTGACGGCGCTGGGCAACGTGATGGAGGGGTTGCTGACGGTGCGCCGGATGCCTCGCGCGCAAGCGCAGCAGCTGGCGCGCGAGCAGCTGGCGCGCGTTGGGCTGCCGGAGAAAGCCGGCGAGTATCCCGCGCGGCTGTCCGGCGGACAGAAGCAGCGCGTGGCGATCGCGCGCGCGCTCGCGATGGAGCCGGAGATCCTGCTGTTCGACGAGCCGACGTCCGCGCTCGATCCGGGGCTCGTCGGCGAGGTGCTCCGGCTGATCCGGTCGCTCGCCGACGAAGGCCGCACGATGCTGCTGGTCACGCACGAGCTGGGATTCGCGTACCACGTGGCGACCCGCGTGCTGTTCCTGGCCGACGGGCAGATCCAGGAGCAGGGAACGCCGCAGCAGGTGCTGAAGAACCCGCAGCGCGAGAAAACGCGCGCATTCCTGGCGAGCTTCGCCGAATTCGACTTCTAGCGATTTCGTGAGGTATCGATGAGCTCGAGCAGCGCGCAAGGCTATGTCGAGGACCCGCGCAACGCCGGCGTTCTCGTCTACGTCAACGGCACGCTCGTGCCCCGCGACGAGGCGGTCGTGTCGGTGTTCGACAGCGGCTTCGTGCTCGGCGACGGCATCTGGGAAGGGCTGCGGCTGGTGCGCGGGCATCTGATCAGCCTGGACGAGCACCTCGACCGGCTGTTCGAGGGCGCTGCATCGATCCAGCTCGACATCGGCCTGTCGCGCCAGCAGCTGATCGACGCGGTCCGGCAGACGCTGGCGGCCAACGGCATGAACGACGGCGCGCACGTGCGGCTGATGGTCACGCGCGGGCGCAAGTCGACGCCGAACCAGGATCCGCGCTTCGTGATCGGCGCTGCGACCGTGGTCATCGTCGCCGAGTACAAGCGCCCCAGACCCGAGTCGAAGGCTCGGGGGCTGTCGCTGTTCACGTCGACGTTCCGGTGCAGCGCCCCCGACGTGTTCGATCTGCGGCTGAACTCGCACAGCCGGCTGAACCTGATCCAGGCGCTGATCCAGGCGATCAACGCCGGCGCCGACGAGGCGCTGATGCTCGACCCGCACGGATTCGTCGCCAGCTGCAACTCGACGAACTTCTTCATCGTGCGCCGCGGCGCGCTGTGGACTTCGAGCGGCCGTTTCAACTTCAAGGGCATCACGCGGCGCAAGGTGATCGAGGTCGCGCGCACCGGCGGGATCGACGTCAGCGAGTGCGACTTCACGCTCGCGCAGGTGTATTCTGCCGACGAAGCGTTCGTCACCGGCACGCTCGGCGGCGTGACGCCGGTGACCCGGATCGACGGGCGCCCGATCGGCACCGGCAAGCCCGGGCCGCTGACGCGCCGGGTCGAAGCGCTCTACCTGCAGGCCGTGCTACCTGAAGGAGACCCCGATGGTGCAGCCGATTGATCGCCTCGAGGTCGTCGTGATCGTCGACAACGTGACCGACAGCCTGTCGTCGACTCCGAAGTTCGTCGAGACGGAGGTCCGCGCGAACTACCGCCGCGGGATCCGGATGCTGTCGGGCGCCTGCCTGTGCTGCGCAGCGCACGGGCTGTCGTGCCTGCTGACTGCCTACCGCGGCGGCAAGTCGCACTCGCTGCTGTTCGACACCGGTCCGGAGGAGGACGTGTTCGCGCGCAACGTCGCGCGGCTGGGCGTCGATCTCGGGGCGGTCGAAGCGATCGTGCTGTCGCACGGCCACTGGGACCATGCCGGCGCGATGCTGCGGGCGCTCGACCTGATCACGCTGGGCAACGGCGGACGCAGCGTGCCGACCTACCTGCACCCCGGAATGTTCGGTACGCGCGGCGTGAAGCTCGCGGACGGATCGATGCGACCGATGGAGGACGTTCCGAGCCTGCATGCGCTCGACTCGCGCGGCGCCGAAACCGTCTGCACGACCGAGCCGCAGTCGGTGCTCGAAGAATCGTTCTTCGTCAGCGGCGAGATCCCCCGAGTGACGCCGTTCGAGCAGGGCCTGCCCGGCCATTTCCGCCGAGACAGCGACGGCGCCGACTGGGAACCGGATCCGCTGCTGGTCGACGAACGATTCGTCGCAGTCGACGTCGCCGGCAAGGGCGTCGTCGTGTTCACTGCGTGCTCGCACGCCGGCGTCGTCAACGTGCTGCGCCACGCGCGCGACAGCTTTCCCGGCAGGCCGCTATTCGGCGTGCTCGGCGGCTTTCACCTGGTCGGCAGCAACGAGAAGATCATTCCGCAGACAGTCGAGGCGCTGAAGGCGCTGGAGGTGCAGATGGT
>DATLGW010000384.1:0-2217 GCA_035540315.1 Burkholderiaceae bacterium
GCCGCGGCCCGCAGGATCGACCGCTGCTTCGCGCCGAGCTCGGCGACTGCCGCCGGCGACAGCCGCCACTTGAGCTCCGGATGGCGGCGCAGCGTGCCAACGCCGCTGCACGGCGCATCGACCAGCACCAGATCCGCGCGCGCCTGCAGCCGTGCCAGCTTCGGATCGTTCTCGTCGCTGATCGCGATCGGGTGCACGTTGGTCGCCCCGGAACGTGCCAACCTCGGGCGCAACCGTGACAGGCGCGCGGCCGAGACGTCGCAGGCATAGATCTGCCCGCTCGAGCGCATCGCCGCAGCCAGCGCCAGTGTCTTGCCGCCGGCGCCGGCGCAGAAATCGACGACCGTGCTGCCGCGGCGTGGCGCGCAGAACTCGACCAGCTTCTGGCTGCCGGCGTCCTGGACCTCGAACCATCCGGCCTGAAACTGCGGCAGCGTCTCCAGCGCGGGCTTTCCCTGCACCCGAAGCGCGGTCCCAGCGGGCTCGATCGGCTCGGCAATCACGCCGGCCAGTGCCAATGCGCGCTGCAGCGAACCCGGATCGGTCTTCAGCAGATTCGCCCGCAGATCGAGCGGCGCCGGCTCGAGCAGCGCCGTGCCCAGCGCCTCGAGCTCGGCTTCGTTGCCCAGGTCGGCAAGCAGCTCGCGATGCAGCCAATCCGGCAGGCTCAGCCGCACGGGCTGCGGCAGCGCTCGCACGTCGACCGCCAGCGCGCGCGCCAGCGTCTCGCGCTCGCCGGCGTCCAGCCCGACGGCCGCGCCCGATCCGCTGCGGCGCCCGATCGACAGCTGCAACAGACGCGCGGCGTGGGAGCCGGTCAGCGACTCGGCCAGGTGCGCGTACCGCCGCCGATGCCGCAGCACGTCGAACACCGTCTCGGCAATCACGCCGCGGTCGCGGCGCCCGAGCCGCGGATTCGACTGGAAGAACCGGCGCAGCGCGGCATCGGCCGGACCGTCGAGCCGCAGCACTGCGGCGAGCGCCCGTTCGACTTGGCGCTGCAGCGCGACCGACACCGCAACGGAGGCCGCCGCGCCGGATGCTCGGCTCGCCGGCTCGGCGGCGGGGGCTTCGTCGGCTGCCATGGCTGGGGGTCCCTGCATGCTCAGCCCTGCGACAGCGGCCACGACAGCAGTTGCGCTGCGGGATCGACGCCGTCGACGACGACCTTGTCGCCGTCGATCGTCGTGCGGCCTTCGACCACCCAGCGCACTGCGGTCGGATACAGCCGGTGCTCGGCCTGCAGCACGCGTGCGGCGAGCGCCGGCTCGTCGTCGCCGGCGCACACCGGCACGACGGCCTGCGCGATGATCGGTCCGTGGTCGACCGCGGCGGTCACGAAATGCGCCGTTGCGCCGTGTGCCCGTACACCGGCGGCAAGCGCCCGGCGGTGCGTGTGCAGGCCCGGAAACGACGGCAGCAGCGACGGGTGGATGTTCACCATCCGGCCCTCGTAGGCCGACACCAGCGCTGGGGTCAGGATCCGCATGAAGCCGGCCAGCACGACCAGGTCGGCGCCGCAGCCGTCGATGCGGTCAGCGAGAGCCGCATCGAACGCTTCGCGCGTCATGTAGTCCGAATTCGGAACGACCTGAGTCGGCAAGTCGTTCGCCTGCGCCCACTGCAAACCCGCCGCGTCGGCTCGGTTGCTGATCACGGCAACGATCCGCGCCGGCCAGCGCTGCTCGGCCGCAGCGCGAGCGATCGCGACCATGTTCGAGCCTCGCCCCGAGATCAGCACCGCCAGGCGTTTCATGTCCGTGGGATTGGGGAGAAGCGCGCGGAGCGCGCGCTTTCGTCGGATCGGAACGTCACGTTCGCGATTCTACCGCGCCGGGACCCCGGCGGCACACGCAAATGCTTATAATTCAAGGTTTTGCGCACCCTTCCCGTGCAAGTTTTCCGCCGCCTCCCCCCGCCGGCCCAACGCCGGCCGTGCGTGCTGACGATCGGCAATTTCGACGGGGTCCACCGCGGCCACCAGGCGCTGCTCGACCGGCTGACGCGCCGCGCGCGCGAGCAGGCGCTGCCGAGCTGCGTGCTGACGTTCGAGCCGCATCCGCGCGAGTTCTTCGCCGAACGCCGCCCGGGCGTGCAGGCGCCGGCGCGGATCGCGACGCTGCGCGACAAGCTCGAGGCGCTGCGCGAGCTCGGTGTCGACCGCGTCTGCGTCGCCCACTTCAACGAACGGCTGGCGACGCAGACGCGGTCGACACC
>DATLGW010000385.1:0-4241 GCA_035540315.1 Burkholderiaceae bacterium
CGGCGCTCGAGGTTCCAGTCCTGCGAGATCGAGATCCGCTGCTCGCCGCGGACCCGGTGCGCGCCCAGCGGAATGTCGCGGCCGTCCGGCGTGTGCCAGGTCAGCCGCACGAACGGCTCGAGCTCGCGGTAGTGCGAACGCACGAACAGGTGGACCTCGGACGGGAATGCGGTGTAGCGGTAGTCGAGCTCCAGCGGGATCCGCAGCCGCCGACCGCCTGCGAACGGTTGCACCTCGGGCTGCGCGTCGGCACTGCTCAGCACGTGCGTGCGCGGCAGCTTGTCGCCGGTGAACCAATCGACCCAGACCGGCCGGGCATTGGCCGGGTACATCTGCCACTGCGCGCCGCCTCGCCACAGATCCAGCGCCTTCGAATACGGAATCGCGATCACAGCGTAGAGCGACAGCAGGATCAACAACACGATGATCGCCAGCCCGGCCACTGCCGACGGATAACGCGCCAACTCGCGCAGCGACTCGACGAGGCGGTTCATCGGCTGCCCGCTCCGCCCAGTTTCACGCGCGGGTCCAGGATCGCGTACAGGATGTCGAGCAGGAACACCGTCAGCGCAAGCAGATACGCGAAGATCACGACGGTCGCGATGATCACCGGCGTGTCCCGGTGGCCGATTGCGCGGAACATCAGCGTGCCCAGCCCCGGCCAATTGAACACCTGCTCCAGGATGATCGCGCCGCCCCACAGTCCGATCAGCATCAGCGCGAAGCTGGTGATGATCGGCGACAGCGTCGGCCGCAGGATGTACCGCCGATCGATCAGATGCGACGGCAGGCCTTTCGCGCGCGCCATTTCCACGTAATCCTCGCTGGAATGGATCAGAAAGAACGTGCGCCACGAATAGATCGAGATGAAGATCGACGACAGGAACATCGCCGCCACCGGCAGGATCATGTGGCGCAGCACGTCGAGCGAGTACTCGAGCGGATTCGCGGGCGGCGGCGCGCGCACCATCCCGCCGGGCGGCAGCACCGGGATCACGAACGCGAACAGCAGGATCAGGAAGATGCCGTAGAACCAGGCCGGCGCCGCCGACGTCGGCGCCAGCGCGATCACGCTGCGATCGAGCGGACTGCCGTAGCGGCGCGACAGGTACAGCGCAATGAACAGCGATGCGAAGAACACCAGCAGGTTCGCGGTGCCGAACAACAGCAACGTCGCCGGCAGCCGCTCGACGATGATCGCCCGCACCTCGCGCGCGCCGCGGTCGCTGAACAGATACTCGGCCCGCCCCAGGTTCAGCCGCAGCGCCTGCTGCAGATAATCGACGCTGCGCACGATGAACGGCTGGTCCAGCCGCAGCCGCTCGACCTCCTGCTGAACGCGCGCCTCGATCAGCCGGTTGCGTTCGGCGTCGGGCAGCTCCATGAACGCCGGATCGGCGCGCACCGCATCGGACGCGGCGGTCCGGATCTGCACCAGCCGCAGTTCGTCGACGCGGCCGCCCATGTTCGCGATCAGGATCGCGAGGTAGACGCCGACGACGACGGTGACGAACAGCGCCGCGAGCCGCATCGCCGTGAACACCAGCACGCGGCGCAGGTCGCGCCAGCCGCCGCCGCGCACCGGCGCGCCGCCAGGGACCTCGGTGCCGGTCGCCGCGCTCATTGCGGCACCGTCGCGAACGCATGCGACGCGAACGCAGGCAATGCGACGCGTCGCGACGACACGGCGACCTCGAGCGTGTTGGCGCCGACGCCGAGCGCGGCGACCTGCTCGCCCGACAGCGCAATACGCCAGAACCCGCCGCCCGACGGCTCGGCGTCTCCCTTCAGCGACAGCCGGCCCGATCCGTCGAATAGCAGGAACTGCACCATCTCGATGTCTTCGCCGGGATATTCGCGGCCGCGGTCCGTGATCGTGACCGTGAAGCGCGCCGGCTGCGCACCTTCGATCACCAACGGTCCGCCCACATCGACGATCGGCACCGGCGGCCGCGTGAACCCGAGCCACTTGTCGGCCGCATCCGGAAACTCGGCGAAACGCTGCACGACCACGCTGCGTTCGACCGGGTGCACCGAATGCAGCACGAACGGCCCGTTGCCGACCCAGAAGTGGCGGCGCTCGCGGAACCACCGCGCCAGCGCGTCATAACGTTCGCGGACCTCGCCTTCGCGCATCAGCGGTCCGAGCACGTTCGGATACGGAACGAAGCCCTGCTCGCCCACCGTCGCGAGGTGCCGCTCGAGGATCGGCAGGCTCGGCCCGGCGACGAAGCTCATCCAGGTGACTTTCGCGCGATCGGCCTTCGCCGACGAGAATGCGAGTTCGCCGCTGCGTTCGGCCGAAATCCCGAGCGCCAGCGTGTGCCATGCCGACGGGTTCGGCGCGCGCGTCGCGACGATCCATTCCGCGTCCGGATAGATCTGATCGCTGTAGATGTCGATCATCAGCGGGTCGCGCGACACGATCTGCCAGCCGCGGAAGTGACGCCGGAACACCTCGAACGTCGGCACGTAGCTGTGGTCGTAGAGCCGGCTCGCCTTGTCCGCGCGCTCGAACGTCAGGATCCACGGCAGCACGAGATCGGCGATCGACAGCCGGGTTCCGTCATGCCAGCGCCGCTGCAGATAGTCGCCGTCGTATCGGACGCGGGTGCGGGTTCGCGCCTGCAGCCCCTGCGGGTGCAACTCGCCGACGGTCAGGAACCGGGCAGCCGCAGCATCCCAGCCGATCCAGGCATCCGCCGGAACGTCGATGCGCTCGGCCGTCTGCACCGTCAGCCAATCGAGGCTCTGGATCACCGGCACGCCCTGCTGCACCGTGACCTCGGCGCCGGCGATCCGCTGCGGCAGGTACAGCCCGGTATACGGGTCCGGCAGCAGCTCGTTGTCCTGCAGCGAGCGCATGATCATCGTGTCGAACAGCCAGTTGCTGCCGGCAATGGGGTTCCACGGCTCGGTCAGCAGGCTGGGCGTCGCGAACACCAGCCGGCCGCCGATCCGGTCGCGGAAGCGGATCGTGTACGGCCACAGCGCCGAGCCCGACACGCCGCCGGCCAGATCGACTGCGAGCAACACGTTCTGCGCCCGCGGCCACACGTTCAGCTGGTCGACCAGCCAGATTCGCACCGAATCGCGCATCGACAACTCGAGCGCCCGCGCCATCATCTGCTGGCGCTCCTCCCAGCTGCGGTAGTCGCGCCGCTGCAGCCGCTCGGCGATCTGGTCGAACTCCGGAACGGGCGTATAGACCTGCCACAGCGGCTCTGGGCGCCCGCGCGGCGTGTAGTAGTAGCTGAAGTTGCCGGCCAGGTCGCGATTGATCATCGTCGAGACCCAGCTGCCGGTGTAGATGTGCCACGCGCCCAGGTTCGGATCGCCGGCGATCCAGATTCGCGATGCCTCCTCGGCCTTGCGGTACGCGCGCTCGACCACGAAGCCGGTGTCCTCGAGCAGGTTCGAGATGTAATCGCCGACGCGGCGGCGCTCGTCCTCCGTGCGAATCAGCACGACGATGCGCAGCGGCGCGCCGTCATGGAACCAGCGGCCGCCCTGCAGCGTCGCGCCGAGCTTGCGCATCTCCTCGGCGATCGTCGCGCGCGCGCCTTCGGGATCGTGGCGGTAGCGGACCTCGAGCGCGCGTGCAACATCGGCAAGCCGCGCGTAGTCCGGGAATGCCGTGTTCAGCGGCAGGTACCGCGGTACCGCGAGCCCGCCGTAGAGCTCCTGCGCGATGTGGCGCCGGTCGACCAGCCGGTTCAGCGCCTCGCGGATCCGGGGCACGTGAAACGGATTGATCACGCCGTTCTTGAAGCGCGGCCCGGCCGGGTTGATCGACAGCTCGGCGGTCGACCCGTACGAGATGTCGTGCGCGACCCGCTCCGAGTCGCGGATGCGCCGGAAGATCGCCGCGTTCGTCAGCCCCTGCGCGAACACATGATAGGTGCCCGCCTCGATCAGCTCGACGATCTTGCCGACGTCGGACTCCTGCGTGAAGACGATCTCGTCGACCAGCGCGCCGCGCCGCTGCGACAGATCGACCGGCTGCTGCGGCGCGAACTGCGCCGGCGGCGGCGGCGCCGGGCGGCCGGAAAGCGCGGCCCACAGCAGCAGCGCACCCGCGAGCAGCGCCACCCCGACTAACGCCAGCAGTTTGCGATTCATCCTTCCGCCGAAGGCTTCGATCGATCCAAGGATTCTGCGCCGGGTGCGGCACCGCCGGCCCTTGCGCTCAGTTTAGACGAGTCGTCGGCACCGTCGGGCAATGCCTTTTGCCGCGCCGG
>DATLGW010000386.1:0-2127 GCA_035540315.1 Burkholderiaceae bacterium
AAGTATCGCGTCGAGTCGACGCTGATCTCCGATGGGAAGGAGGTCAAGAGCGGCAGGTATACGATTTCGTGGGTGGGCGGCGCTGTGATGGTGGCCGGGGGTTGAGGGCGGAGCGAGAAGCCAAGCCTGCGGCCGCCCCGGTTCCTCGGGCTTACCGAACATCCTGGTGTGCGGGATCGACCGCGAAACGAGCTCGGGCGATTCATTTAGTCGGCGGCATCGTGCACGTCAATCACTGCACCACGAGCTGCATCGCTGCCCGCTGAGACTGGCGGTTGCTTCGGGATCTCGGTGATAATCCGTGCTGACCGCGCTGCGGGCGCAGACCGTGGTCGTCGTGCAGATCCTCGAGCACTCGATCACGACGGCGTGGGAAGCGACGTCGCTGCTCGATTGCGCTGACTGAGCGGCGACGCCGACGTTTTCCAAGAGCCGACGATGAACTCCCTCACCGATCCCGCCTGCGCCGAGCGCCACGCCGAAGCGACCGAGCTGCTGGCACGCCTCGAATCGATGCCGCTGCCCGAGCTGCTGCGGCAGGCGCAGGCCAGCGCGCGCGCCGGGCACGGCGCGATCGTCAGCTACTCGCGCAAGGTCTTCATCCCGCTGACCCGTCTGTGCCGCGATTCGTGCGGCTACTGCACGTTCGCGACCACGCCGCGCCGAGCGGCGTCGCCGTATCTGTCGCCCGAGCAGGTGCTGGCGATCGCGCGGGCGGGCCGCGACGCGGGCTGCCACGAGGCGCTGTTCACGCTGGGCGACAAGCCGGAGCTGCGGTATCGCGCTGCCCGCGATGCGCTCGACGCGCTCGGATTCTCGACCACCGTCGACTATCTGGCAGCGATGTGCGAGCTCGTGCTGCGCGAGACCGGCTTGCTGCCGCACGTGAACGCGGGCGTGATGGACGAGGCATCGATCGCGGCGCTGCGACGGGTCAGCGCCTCGCAGGGTCTGATGCTGGAGAACGTCTCGCCGCGGCTGCAGCAACCGGGCCACGCGCATTTCGGCGCGCCGGACAAGGCCCCGCAGGCGCGGCTGGCGATGATCGAGGCGGCCGGTCGTCTTTCGGTGCCGTTCACCAGCGGCATCCTGATCGGGATCGGCGAGACGCGGCTCGAGCGCGTCGAATCGCTGCTCGCGCTTCGCGATCTGCACGCGCGCTACGGCCACCTGCAGGAAGTGATCGTCCAGAATTTCCGCGCCAAGCCCGACACCCGGATGAAGCGGATGCCCGAGCCGCCGCTCGACGACCTGTTGTGGACCGCGGCGGCCGCGCGGCAGATCCTCGGCCCCGAGATGAACCTGCAGGTCCCGCCGAATCTGAGCTTCGGCGACTTCGCCGCGCTGCTCGACGGCGGCATCAACGACTGGGGCGGCGTATCGCCGGTGACGGCCGACCATGTGAATCCCGAGGCGCCATGGCCCGAGGTTGCGGCGCTGCGCAACGCGACCGAGCGCGCCGGATTCGTGCTCGTCCCTCGGCTCGCGGCGTACCCGGATTTCGTTCGTGCACCCGCGCGCTGGCTGGATCCGGCGCTGCATGCGCCGGTGCTCGCAATCTCGGACGCCGACGGCTTCGCGCGCACCGACGCGTGGTCGCCCGGCAGCGGCGCGCCGCTGCCGGAGCCGGAAGAGACTTCGCCGCGCCGGCCGCAGCGGCGTGACGCGGGAATCGACGCGATCCTGACGCGGGCGCTCGCCGGCGAGCGGCTCGATGCCGGATCGATCGTTGCGCTGTTCCGCGCCCGCGGCGCGGGCATCGCCGAGATCGCCGCGGCGGCCGATTCGCTGCGGTCGCGCTGCAACGGCGACGTCGTCACCTACGTCGTCAACCGCAACATCAACTACACGAACGTCTGCCGCTTCGCCTGCCGTTTCTGCGCATTCTCCAAGGGGCGGACCCACGAGCACTTGCGGGGCCGTCCTTACGATCTCGATTTCGACGAGATCGCGCGGCGCGTCGCCGAGGCCGCCCGGCGCGGCGCGACCGAAGTCTGCATGCAAGGCGGCATCCATCCCGACTACACCGGCGACACGTACCTTGCGCTGCTGCAGGCGGCCAAGCAGACGGTGCCGCAGATCCACGTGCACGCGTTCTCGCCGCTCGAGGTCGCGCACGGCGCGCAG
>DATLGW010000387.1:0-2622 GCA_035540315.1 Burkholderiaceae bacterium
CCTCGGGTTCGCTGGCGATCGGATTGCAGACGATCCATTCGCCGGGCTTGCGGCGCGCAACCTCTTCGCGCACCACCGACAGGATGTCGTCGATCGACTTGGGTCGGTTGAACGCCGGCTTGATCAGCCGGATGCCGAGCCCGTCCAGGTGCGGATGGCCGTCGACGAACCCCGGGATGACCGCGCGTTGGCCGAGGTCGATTCGCCGCGTGCGCGGGCCTGCCAGCGCGAGCATCTGCTCCGACGTGCCGGTCGCGACGATCTGCCCGCTCGCGATCGCGAGCGCCTCGACGACGCTGTCGCGCGAGTCGACGGTGTAGATGCGACCCCGATGAAGTACCGTATCGGGATGAATCAACTGCCCCTCCGACGCTGGACGTTCACTGCTTGGGCGGCCAAAGTCCGACCTCCTTGTAGAACTTGATCGCGCCGGGGTGATAGTCGATCGGCCCGGCCTTGACGAACGTCGGCCTGAACTCCTTGTTGTACGAACGCAGCTCGTCTTGCGCTTCGTAAACCGACTTCACGACCTTGTAGACGATGTCGTCGCTGACCTTCGTGCTGGTGAACAGCACGAAGTCGAACGCGATGGTCTTGACGATCTCGCCGTTGTCCAGGTTCTTTTCTGCAGTCACGTAGGAACCCGGCAGATACTTCTGCATCCGCTGCACCGCCGCCGGGCTGTCGTCGACCGACAGATAACGTGCGCCGCCGACCTTGACTCCCAGCTCGCGCGTCGTCGTTCCGTTCAGGATGCCGAAGATCAGGTCCAGATTGCCTTGGCCGAACAGGTCCCACATGCGCGGCATCGCTGACACCGGCACGCCGCGCACGCTGTCATAGGACTTGTCGAGGTTGGCGAAAAAGCCCCGGAAGATGTTGTCGCCCAGCTTCTGCGCATTCCACCCCACGGGCGCCCGCGCGCCGCCCAGCCGATCCGGCGCATTGAACTGGCTCTTCTCCGGCACCAGGAACACGATCGGCAGCGGGAACAGGTTGATCGCCATTCGCAGGTTCGGCGTGGGCCGCCCCTCGAACATGTCCTTGCCCTGGTGCGAGAACGTGGCCTCGATCACGTTCGACAACCCGAACTCGAGTTCGCCCGCGTCGACGCGCGGCGCGTATTGGCCCGTGCTGGGCAGGCCTTGGGGTCGCATCTGCAGGCCGGAGCGCTCGGAAACGACCTTCGCGATCGCCGTGCCGTAGTGAACGGTCGCGCCTTGCTGCGCCGTGCCGAGGCCGATCACCTGTGCCGCAGCGGTCTGCGCAGCGAACGCGAGCGCCGCAGCAGCGGCCGTGGCGGCGAGGAGCCATTTGCGCGAGGTCGCCTTCATCGCGTAGTCTCCGGATAATCGATTTTGTCCGAATTTATTTGAGCATAGGAAGATTTATAGGTGCAAGCGCAATTTGTTTTTGGGCGTGCGCGACGCATCCGAAAGCAGTGGCTTCGGCCCGGTTCCGTTGGCCGATTGCTCGTCGATCGCCTGCATGATGACTTCCGACGCATGTCGGAAATGCTTGGCGAGGATGCCGCAGGCGCGCGGGCTGCGCGCCAGCGTCCGCTGCATCAGCTCGCGATGCTCGGCGATGCTGCCGGGATCGAAGCGATGACGTGCGACGAACAGCCGTCGGTACCGCTCGAGCTGGTCGTACAGGATTCCGCAGAAATGAAGCAGCCACGGCGACCCGCAGCCTGCTTCGATCGCAGAGTGGAACGCGCGATTGCGCCGCTCCCACTCGTCGCCCAACGAAGGGTCGGCCTCGATCTGGCGCTCGAGCTTGTTCAGCTGGTAGTAGGTGGTGACGATTCCGGTCTCCCACTGATCGTCGCCGTGGCGGATCGCCCGTTTCAGCGCAAGGACGGCGAAGCGGATCCGCAGGTCGGCCAGGTCGAGCAGCTCGGCCTTGGAGACCGGCGCCACGAAGAAGCCGCGCTGGCTCTCGGCCACCGCGAGACCGTCGAGCGCCAGACGCGACAGCGCCTCGCGGATCGGACTGAGCCCGATGTCGTAGCGTTCGCGCAGCAGCTCCGGCTGCAGCCTTTCCTGCGGCGCGTGCACGCCGCGAATGATGTCCTCGCGGATCCGATGGTAGGCGCGATCGGCGAGCGTCTTCGCCTGATCCTCGCTCGTGAGCCGGGCTGCCGGACCCCACAGTCGACGTGTCCGCTGCATCGGTTTCGGCTCAGCGCGCGCGAGACCGCTGCGCATCTGCCCGCCGCAACGCGAAAGCGCCGGCGGACGGCTGCACCGGTTTGCGCTTCAAGGCAGTACCGCGATCGCGGTGATCTCGATCAGCGCCCGCTCATCGGTGAGCCGGCTGACCTCGACCATCGTGGAAGCCGGCGGGTCGGTCTTGAAGTAGCGCCGGCGCACGGCATGAATCGCTTCGAACTGGCTCATGTCACGGATGTACACATCGACGCGCACGATGTCGTCGAGCGTTCCTCCGGCACATGCCATCGCCTGCTCGAGGTTGCGCAGCACCTGTTCGGTCTGGGCTGCGATGTCGCCGACGCCGACGAGCTCGCCCTGCGCATTCTTCGCCAGCAGGCCCGAGACGAACACCAGGCGGCCCGGGTTCGCGATCGTGGCGACCGACCACACGCCCTTGGGCTTGGCC
>DATLGW010000388.1:0-9582 GCA_035540315.1 Burkholderiaceae bacterium
CGACCGGCGTCATTCCGTCCTGCAGCCGATCGATCAGCGCGAGATCGAGCGCATCGGTCGACATCACGCGGCTTTCCGGGACCGCGGGCGCCAAGCGTACGACGCGCCGGTCTGCTTGAATTCCCGCACGCGAAACAGCACCGCGTGCGGGTGGCGGTCCAGGCCGAGTTGCCGGTTCAGCGCATCGAGCGTTTCCCGCACCTCGTCCCGCCGCTTCGCGTGCAGCATGCAATACAGGTTGTAGCGCCACTGCGGCAGCGCGCGCCGGCGCCGATAACACAGCGTGACCCGTCCGGAGGCTGCCAGCGCGCAGCCTAGCCGATCGACCTCGTGGTCGGGGACGTCCCAGACCGCCATCGCGTTCGCGTCGAATCCCAGCGGCCGGTGCCGGACGATCACCCCGAAGCGGCTGATCGTGCCGTCGGCGACCCACTGCTCGAGTTGCCCGATCACCTCGCGCTCGCTCGGCGCGCCGTGAGCCGGGTACGCCGCGGCGCGCGCCAGCGCCAGGTACGGACGCGACACCCGTCCGAGCCCGGCCTCGAGCGCACCGACCAGCCGCCGCTGCGCCGGCGACAACGGTTGCCGCGGTGCGCCCGGCAACTGCGGCCGACGCACGCGGGCGTCCACTCGAGCGCCGTGCGCCAGATCGAAGCCGAGGTCGACGTGATAGGCGCAGTCGATCGGCAAGCGCAGCACGTCGCAGCCGGTCCGATGCTCGATGTCGCGCAGCTCGTCGTCCAGCGTCGCGGCATCAGGCGCGGTGACGACGAACCACAGGTTCAGCCGATGCGCACGCTCGTAGTTGTGGTTCACGCGCGGACTGTCGCTGACCCGTTCGGCGATCCGCTCGAGCCGCTGCGGCGGTGCGGTGATCGCGGCCAGCGTGCTCGCGCCGACCGTGTTCGGACGGAACACCGCGCCGATGCGGCCGACGACGCCGCGTTCGGCCAGAGCGCCGAGCCGGCCGATCACGTCCTGCTCGGTCAGTCCGCACTCGGCGGCGATCCGCGCGTAAGGCCGCGGCTCGAGCGGAAACCCGCGCTGATGATCGTTGACGAGCCTGAAGTCGACCGGATCCATCGCACCGCGCGCTTCACATGCCGATCACGCGCGAACGCCACGTGAAGAAGATGCCGCTGGGGCTGCGCGCCGGCAGGTACGCGCGGGGCTCGAGCGTATCGGTGTCGTAAACGACGACGCGGTGGTCGTCGCGGGCGGAGATCCAGACCTCGCGTCCGGATTCGTCGAACGACAGGTGCATCACCGCCTTGCCCGGCTCGAGCGTCGCTGTCACCGCCAGCGTCGCCGTGTCGATCACCTGCACGTTCGCGCTGTGCGGAAACGCGAAATTGACCCACACCTGGCCGCCGTCGGGCCGCGCCATCACGAACACGGGCTGACCGTGCACCGGGATCGTCGCCACCGACCGCCAGCTGTGGCGATCGACGACGAGCACCTCGTGACGTCCGACCGCCGGCAGGAAGACGCGATCGCCCGCGATCGCCCAGCCACGCAGGTGCGGCATCTTGTAGACCGGCAGCGGCTGCTCGCCGCGACCGTAACCGTCGAGGATCCGGCGCACGTTCGCACGCGGGTCCTCGAGATCGAGCATCGCCAGACCGTCCTCGCCGAAAAGACCGGCCAGGTAGTGGCGGCCATCGGGCGTGATCAGCCCGTCGTACGGGAACCGGCCGACTTTCTCATGCCGCGCCACGCGCGGGGACCGTGGGTCCGAAGCGTCGACGACCCAGATCGCGTCGGCCTCGAACAGGCTGAACACGAAGCGGGAACCGGGCGCATCCGCGATGCCCACCACTTTCGCGCGCTTGCCTTCGTCGCCATAGGTCGACGGGATCTCGGACAGCAGCTCCAGCGACCCCGCATCGAACAGCTTGACGCCGCCCGGGTCGTAGTTCGCGACGGCCAGCACCCGGCCGTCCTTGGAGATTGCGCCCCCGATCGAATTGCCGGCCTGCACCGTGCGCGCGACGAGCGCACCGCGCGCGAGATCGAGCTTCGATAAGCCGCCGTCGCGGCCAAACAGGTACGCGAAGCGCGCGTCGGCGCAGAACACGACCGCCGCGTGCGACAGGTCGCCCAGCCCCTCGATTCGCGCGGTGGCGCGCCGCAGCCGCTCGTCGACGACCTGCACGCTGCCTGTCGCACGCTCGATGACGACGCCCGCTTCGGAGCCGGACGCCGGGCCTCCGGCGCCGCGAGCCGCTGGCGAATCCGCGGCGACGCCAGCCGCCGCGAATGCGAACGCGCAGCCGACGGCTGCCAGCCATCGGCGAGCAGCAGGACGTCGCGCAACGAGCTCAGCGTTCATCGACGAAAGCTCCGGCAAGCAGCTGAGCGACGATCCAATCGATCTCGGTTTCGGTGATGAACGCGTTCCATCCCGGCATCGCAGTGCCCGGGCGACCGGAACCGATGACAGCCGCGAGCACCTGCGACGGCCGCGGCGCTGCGCGAGCGGCCGTCAGAGGCGAGCCCAGGCCGCCGGTCAGGCGCAGCCCATGGCAGGAACCGCATTCCTGCACAACGAGCTGCTTGAGCTCGGCGCGCCGCCCCTGCGACGGCTCGCCCGGCCCCGCCCCTGTCGCCGCCGCCGCGGCGGCCGCAGCGGCAGCCAGCATCGCTGCCGCTGCGCAATGCCGTGCCGATGTCAGGTGGCTCATCGCGAAGCCGCGTCGCTGCGCTCAATACACGTCGTGGACGGTGTTGTAGACGTTGAACTTGCCGGTCGGCGTCACCAGGCGCGGGTCCTTGATGACCGCCTTCAGCTTGCGCGTCTTGTCGTCGACGACCACGATCGCGGACTGCTGGTTCTTCGCACTCCAGACCGCGAACCACACTTCGTCGCCGGCCTTGTTGTACTCCGGCTGCACGACCCGTTTAGCGCCCTCGCCCACCCCTGCCCACTCCGCGATCGGCAGGATCTCCGGCTTCGCGTCCAGCTTGTCGAGGTCGAACACCGCGATCGACTGCGCGATCTTCGAATCCGGGTTCAACGGCGTGTCGACCCACAGGTTGCGCGACTTCGGATGCGTCTTGATGAACAGGTTCCCGCCCCCCTGACCCTCGAGATACTGCACGACCTTCCACGCGTGCTGCGGGTGCTTGTGCGGATCGGTGCCAATCAGCGCGATCTTTTCGCTGCCGAGGTGCCCGGTGGCCCAGACGGGGCCGTACTTCAAATGCACGAAGTTCGCGCCGCGGCCGGGATGCGGAATCCGGTCGACGTCTATCAGCGCCGACAGCTTGCCTTCCTTCGCATCGACGACGGCGATCTTGTTTGATTCGTTCGCAGCGACCAGGAAGTAGCGCTTCGATGCGTCCCAGCCGCCGTCGTGCAGGTATTTCGCGGCGGCAATCTCGGTTACCCTCAGCGCGTCAAGATCGCTGTAGTCGACCAGCAGAACCTTGCCGGTCTCCTTGACGTTCACGACGAACTCGGGCTTGAAGTGCGACGCGACGATCGCGGCGACCCGCGGCTCCGGGTGGAACTCCTGGTCACCGACCGTCATGCCTCGGGTCGCGACGATCTTCAGCGGCTCGAGCGTGTCGCCGTTCATGATCACGAACTGCGGCGGCCAGTACGATCCGGCGATCGCGTACTTGTCTTCGTAGCCCTTGAACTTGGACGTGTCGACCGACCGCGCCTCGAGGCCGACGCGGATCTCGGCCACGTTGTCGGGCTGATCCATCCACAGGTCGATCATGTTGACCTTGGCGTCGCGACCGATCACGAACAGGTAGCGCCCCGACGCCGACAACCGCGAGATGTGCACCGCATAGCCGGTGGTCACGATGTTGATGATCTTCTTCGTGTCGCCGTCGATCAACGCGATCTCGCCGGTGTCGCGCAGCGTCGTCGAGAAGATGTTCTCTATGTTGTAGTCGTTCATCTTCCGGGTCGGCCGCTTCTCGGGCGGCACGATGACTTTCCACGTCGCCTTCATCTCCTTCATTCCGAACTCGGGCGGCTGCGGTGGCGACTGCTGGATGTAGCGGGCCATCATGTCGACCTGCTGGGCCGTCATGTCGCCGGCCGTGCCCCAGTTCGGCATGCCTGCCGGCGAGCCGTAGTTGATGAAGACCTTCAGGTACTCGGTTCCCTTGTCGATCGTCAGGTCGGGCGTCAGCGGCTTGCCGGTCGCACCCTTGCGCAGCACGCCATGACAACCGGCGCAGCGTTCGAAGTAGAGCTGGCGGGACTCGTCGAATTCCACCCTCGTCATCTTCGGCGCCTTCGGATTGATGTCCTGGTACATCTCGACGGTGGCGAGCGGCGAGCTGCCCGCCTGATAGAGGATCTCCGGGGATCCGGCACGCGGGTGCTCGGTTCCGGGCTTGGCCGCTGGAGCGGGTTGCGCGGTGGATGCAGGCTGCTGCTGTTGTTGCTGTTGCTGCTGTTGCTGCTGTTGCTGCTCCTGCTGCTGCGGCTTCGACTGCTGCGCAACCGCAATGCCCAAGACGGCGACGGCCGTCGCCACGGTGGCGACCGTTGCGCCTCGATGTACCAGGGATTTCACTCGATCCTCCCGTTGATCGTTCCCGGTGCGGACGACCCGTCGCCGGCAGTCGAAGATTGCCTTGCAATGTGCAGAGTTTTCCTTGATGGCCATCAAGGCTATCCCGGGACGCGGTCGCTAGATTGGACACGATGCCGACAGCCGGCGCCCTGCGCAGCGTCCCGATGACCACCCTGGCGCTTCACCCGACGTTCGACCGCATCGTCGTCGAGCCGCACATCGCTGCCGCCCGATCCCGGGGACGTGTCTGCCTTCTCGGCGCCGGGCCAGGCGACCCGGAGCTGTTGACGTTGCGCGGTCTGCGGCGGCTGCGCGAGGCCGACGCAGTCGTCTACGACCATCTGGTCGCGCCGGAAACGCTCGAGCTCGCATCCGAACACGCGCAACGAATCTACGTCGGCAAGCAGGACAGCCGGCACAGCATGCCGCAGGAAGCGATCAACGCGCTGCTGGTCGCGCTCGCGCGCCAGGGCAATGTCGTCGTGCGGCTCAAAGGCGGCGATCCGTTCGTGTTCGGTCGCGGCGGCGAGGAGGCGTCGCACCTCGCCCGCTGCGGCGTGCCGTTCGAGGTGGTGCCGGGCGTGACCGCCGCGAGCGGCGCGGCCGCCAGCGCGTGCATTCCGCTGACGCACCGCGACCACGCGCACGCGTGCGTGTTCGTCACCGGCCACCGCCGCGACGGCGCGACCGACTGGGCGCGGCTCGCGCGCGGCGACCACACGCTGGTCGTCTACATGGGCCTGTCCCAGCTGCGGGGGATCACCGCAGAACTGCTCGCGCACGGCATGCCGGCCGACACGCCGGCCGCGGCGATCGAGGCAGCGACCACGCGGCGCCAATGCGTGGTCGTCGCATCGCTCGCCACACTCGCCGACGATGTCCGAGGCGGCAGCCTGAAGCCCCCGACGATCGTCATCATCGGCGCGGTCGTCGCTCTGCGGCGCGAGCTGCTGGCTGCCCCGCAGCACGACCGCGCCGCAGCGCTCGCCGACTGAATCCTGGAGGAGACGCCGACGATGATCGTGATCGATGCGCGTGCGATGCCGCCGCCGGAACCGTTCGAGAAGGTCATTGCTGCACTGCGGGATCTCGAGGAAGGCGACGAGGTGCTGCTGATCCTGAACCAGGAGCCGATCCCGCTGTACCGCTTCCTGAATGCGAACGACTACGACTACGACGCCCGCAGCGGTGCCGACGGCTGCTGGGAAATCCGGATCCGGGAACGCTGAAGCCCCGGCACGTTTGCGGCGACACGCCTACGGCATGAAGTTCCTCAGCCGCTCGACGTCCAGCACGCGGACCGAGCGGCCATCCACCTCGATCAGCCCCCGGGAGATCAGCTCGTGCAGGATCCGCGAGAAGTGTTCCTGCGTGAGGCTCAGGCGCGACGCGACCAGCGCCTTCGTCGTCGGCAACTCGACCTGCAGCGATCCGCTCGACTCGCCGGTGCCGCAGTCGCGCAGCAGATAGCCGATCACGCGCTGCACCCCGGTGTGCATCGAGTGCGATTCGAGGTCGTTGACCAGCGCGTGAAGCCGCATGCTCAACCCCGCAACGACGCGGGTCGCGAATTGCTTGTCCCGCTCGAGCTCGGCGAGCAGCGCGTCGCGGCCGACTGCCAGGATCAGCGCATCGCACAACGCCTGGGCGGTCACGGGGCACGGGCGGCCGAGGAATGCGACGGCCTCCCCGAAGCTGTTGCCCGGCCCGACGATGTCGACGACCTTCTCGGCGCCGCGCCGGGAGGTGAACGCCAGCTTGATTTCGCCATAGACGACGACGTACACGCTCGACAGCGCGTCGCCGGCCTGAAAAAGCACCTCGCCGCGACTCGCACTGATCCGGCGGGTCTGCAGTGCGATCCGCTCGATCTCGTCCTCGCGCAGCTCCCGGAAAAGCGGCAGCCGCGCGAGGAACGCCTGGACGTCGATCGGTCGTGATGGCATCGGAATTCCGTCGGCTGTCGTCAGCCGACCCTGTTCGCATGCTAGGCACAACACGGCATCGCCGTTTGACCTGGCTCAACATTTGGGAATTCCTTAGCACGAATCAAGGTTTCGTGGCGGCCGACTGCGTATCGTGCGGCGCATATCGACCCCGGGGGAGCACCATGACGCAGACGCAGGGCGCATCGAAGTCCGCAGACGATCTCGTCGTCCAGCCGCAAGAGCGGGTTCCGATGATGCAGCAACTGCTCGACAACCCGTTCGCGCTGCTGTTTCTCGGCATCACCGTGCCGACGGTCTTCTACATCGTCTGGGGGGTGATGGAGATCCTGTCGGTGCCGATCAGCCCGCTGGCGAAGTGACGAGGAGCACGTCATGAGCGCGATTCAGCCGCCGAGCGAGCGCCTGTGGTGGAAGCAGCCGGTGCACCGGGTCGAGATCGTGTGGATCACGATCGCGCTGATCTGGTGCCTGGTGATGTTCTTCATGATGCCGTACTGGCACGTCTACGGCCGGCAGAACCTGTCGACCGAGACGTATCGCGTCAAGCCGGAAATGTTCGCCCGCGCCGCACAGGAGATGGTCGACAAGTTCACCGTGCGCACCGACGAGGCGAGCGGCTTTCCGGTGGTCGCACCGCCGGCCGGCAGCGACGTCTATCTGGTCGCCAGGCTTTGGGACTGGTGGCCGATCCTGGAGCTCGAGAAGGACAAGTCGTATCGGCTCCACCTGACCGCGATGGACTACCAGCACGGCTTCTCGCTGCAGCCGTCGAACATCAACATCCAGGTGCTTCCCGGCTACCAGCACGTAATCACGATCACGCCGGATCGCGCCGGCACCTATGCGATCGTGTGCAACGAATTTTGCGGCATCGGCCACCACCGGATGGTGTCCAAGCTCTACGTGAAGTGAACGCCCAGGAGACCTAGAAGATGGCCGCCACGATACCGGTTCCGGGAGCCGCCGACAGCACCGCCCCGCGCTTTCGCATCTGCCCCCGCACGGGGCTGCAGTTCCACATCTCCGCCGAGCGACTGATCAAGGTCAACGCTGTGGCGGCGGCGCTCGCGTTGCTTCTGGGGGGAATTCTCGCGCTGCTGATCACGCTGACCCGCTGGCAGGCGTTTCATCTGGTCGACGCGGAGTCGTATTACCTGCTTCTGACGGCGCACGGGCTCGACATGCTCGTCGTGTGGATCATCTTCTTCGAGATAGCGATCCTGTACTTCTGCTCGTCGACGCTGCTGAAGTCGCGGCTCGCGACGCCACGGCTCGCGTGGCTCGCGTTCGCGTTGATGGTGATCGGTACGCTGACGTTCAATGCGGCGATCTTCACCGGCAACGCGTCGGTGATGATGACGTCCTACGTGCCGCTTCCCGCGCATCCGGCGTTCTACCTCGGCCTGATCCTGTTCGCGGTGGGGGCGCTCGTGGGCTGCTTCATCTTCCTCGCGACGCTGGTGATCGCGAAAGCCGAGAACACGTACGAGGGATCGGTGCCGCTGGTGACGTTCGGCGCGCTGACCGCCTGCATCATCGCGATCTTCACGATCGCCTCGGGAGCGATCATCCTGATCCCGACGTTCCTGTGGTCGGTCGGCTACATCTCGCACATCGATCCCGCGATGTACCGCGTGATCTGGTGGGCGTTCGGTCACTCGTCGCAGCAGATCAACGTGTCGGCGCACGTCGCGGTGTGGTACGCGATTGCGGCGATCGTCTTCGGCGCCCGCCCGATGTCCGAGCGCGTCAGCCGCACCGCTTTCCTGCTGTACATCCTGTTCCTGCAGCTCGCGTCGGCGCATCACCTGCTGGCCGACCCGGCGGTCGGCATCGAGTGGAAGGTGTTCAACACAAGCTACGCGATGTACCTGGCGGTGCTCGCGTCGATGATCCACGGGTTGACGGTTCCTGGCGCGATCGAGATCGCCCAGCGCGAGAAGGGCTACAACCGCGGCCTGTTCGAGTGGATCCGCAAGGCGCCGTGGAGCAATCCCGTGTTCTCCGGCATGTTCATCTCGCTGATCGGCTTCGGTTTCCTCGGTGGCATCTCGGGCGTGATGATGGGGACCGAGCAGCTGAACATGCTGATCCACAACACGCTGTACGTGCCCGGGCATTTCCACGCGACCGTGGTGATCGGCACCACGCTGGCGTTCATGTCGCTCACCTACTTTCTGATCCCGACGCTGTTCGCCCGCGAGATGATCGCGCCGAAGCTCGCGATGTGGCAGCCGTACCTGTTCGGCGGCGGCATGGCGCTGTTCTCGCTGGCGATGATGGGCGCCGGCACACTGGGGGTGCCGCGGCGGCACTGGGACATCACGTTCGCAGGCGCCGCGCTACCGTACGAGTTTCCAGGCGCTGCCTGGCTGATGATCGCGCTGTTGGGCATCGGGGGCGTGCTCGCCACCGTCGGCGGCGCAATCTACCTGTACGTGACGGTGGGCTCGCTGCTGTGGGGCAAGAAGCTCGATCCGGGCCGCGAGACCACGCGTGGCGAGGTGCTGAAGATGCCGGTCGCCTCGGCGATCACCAGCCACGGGCAGTCGGCCGGGTTCGGCGCGCCCGGAACATTCGTGTTCGCGCTGGTCTTCCTCGCCGCGTTCGTCCTGTACTACTTCATCAACTGGAAATACCTGTCGACGGTCTGGGGCCTGAGCTGAAGCGGCAACGGCCATGGGCACGATCCTCGAGTTGTTCAAGCTGAGGATCGGCGTCGTGATTGCGATCACGGCACTGGCCGGCTGGGCAATCGTCGCGCCCGGAGCCGGTGACGCCAATGCGACGGCGGCGGCGGTGCTGGTAATCGCGGTGCTCGTTGCGTCGGGTGCCGCCGGCGCGTTCAACCAGTACTACGAAATCGACCTCGATCGCCGGATGCGCCGCACCCGCGGCCGGCCGTTCGTCACCGGGCGGCTGCGCCCGCACCGCGGCTGGCCGGTACTGATCGCGGCGCTGGTCGCGATCGCGTGCACGGCCGCATGGCTCGCGACGAACGCAATGGCGGCTTTCTTCACGTTCCTCGGCGCATTGTTCTATGCGGTCGTCTACACGGTCTGGCTGAAGCGCCGAACCGCGTGGAACATCGT
>DATLGW010000389.1:0-3724 GCA_035540315.1 Burkholderiaceae bacterium
CCCTCGCCCGCCGTCGACGAGTCGCTGCGGGAACGGATGGGCGCAGTCGCGGTCGCCGCGGCGCGATCGATCCGGTACGAGGGCGCCGGAACGATCGAGTTCCTGCTGGACCGCGACGGCGCCTTCCACTTCCTCGAGATGAACACCCGACTGCAGGTCGAGCATGCGGTGACCGAGGCCGTCTACGGAGTCGACCTGGTCGCGTGGCAATTGCGGATTGCCGCCGGCGAGCCGCTCGATCTGCAGCAGTCGGCACTCCGGCCTCGCGGCCACGCGATCGAGGCCCGGCTTTGCGCCGAGGATCCGCGCCATGAATTCGTTCCCCAGGCCGGCACGATGCTGCAGTGGGCGCCGCCTTCCGGGCTGCGGGTCGAGCATGCACTGGAGCCCGGTGCATCGGTGCCGCCGTTCTACGACCCGATGATCGCGAAGCTGATTGCCTGGGGTGCCGATCGCGACGAGGCGCGACGGCGGCTCGAGCGCGGGCTGGAGACGACGGTCGCGCTCGGCGTCGTCACGAATCGCGACTTCCTGCGCCGCTGCGTATCGCATCCCGCGTTCGCGGCGGGCCAGGCGACGACGGGGTTCGTCGCCACGCACCTGCCGGCGCTGACGGCGCCCGACCCGCCGGCGCACCGCAAATTGCTCGCGCTCGCAGCGCTGCTGCTGCGATCCGAGCCGTCGGCTGCCGATGCAAGATCGACTGCCGGCGCCGCGGCATCCGCCCTGCGGCCGCGGCTCGCGTTGCGTGCGGTGTTGCGCCACGACGGCTGCGATCGCACCGTCGCGATCGCAGCCGTCGACGCCGACCCGAACCGATGCCTGCGCGTGACGGTCGAAGGAGTCGAGCACCGGATGCGATTGGTCGAGCTCGACCCGACTTGGGTTCGCTTCGCCTGCGACGGGCTGGTGCAACAGGCAGGATGGGCACGCGACGGCGCTCGCATCTGGCTGAGCTGCGACGGCACGACCTGCGAGATCGAGGACCGGACGCTGGCGCCGGCGGCGCCGCAGCAGCGAACCGGCGCAGGCGATGGCATGCTGCGGGCCGCCATGACCGGCCGTGTCGTCGCTGTGTTCGCCGCGCCCGGGGACCGGATCGAGGCCGGCCAGCCGCTGGTGTCGCTGGAGGCGATGAAGATGGAGCATCTGCAGTGCGCGCCGGTCGCCGGCACGCTGAAGTCGCTGCACGCGACGCCCGGAGCACAGATTGCGGCGGGCACGCTGCTCGCGCAGATCGACCCGGTTCGACTCGACCGGTAGTACCCGCCGCACGCGCGGCAGACAACGCCTGCGCGCGGCGTGGTTCAGGTCACGGGTAGACGCCTCGGCTCCAGCCGCCGTCGATCGTGAGGGTCGCTCCGTTCAGCATGTCCGAGCGCGGCGATGCCAGGAACATCACCAGGTCGGCGACCTCGTGCGGCTGCACGATTCGTCCCAGCGGATAGGCAGCAATCCGCTCGGCACGCGCCTCCTCGTAGCTTCTTCCCTCCGCCTTCGCCTCCAGCTTCATCCGGTTCTCCCACCGCTCGGTCTGCACGGCGCCCGGCGATGCCGCCTTCACGAATATCCCGTGCCGGGCTCCGAGATCCGACAGACCTTTGGTGAAGTTCACCAGTGCCGCGTTCGCCGCTCCGCCGACCAGATAGTTCGGAATCACCTGCCGGGCTGCCGAACCGATCACGTTGATGATGCGTCCCCCGCCCTGCTCCTGCATCAGCGGAAAGACAGCGCGCGCCGCCCGCACGTATCCCAGCAGCTTCAGATTCCAATCGTCGATCCACTGCTGATCCGGGATCTCCATGAACGCTCCGGCCCGGATCGATCCCGCATTGTTGATCAGCACGTCGATCCGTCCCAATTCACGCCTCGCTTCTTCGACCATCCGCTCGACGCCGGACAGCGTGGACAAGTCAGCCATTATGGCGCTGACGTCGTTCGAAGTTTTCGCTGTCGGTGCCTGGCGCAGTCGGGCGGCAGCCGCTTCGAGCTGCACGGAATCGCGGCCGACGATCGCGACCCGGCAACCCTCGGCGATGAAGCCTTCGGCGCACGCCAGCCCGATGCCCTTGCTGCCCCCGGTGATCAGGATCGCTCGTCCGCGAAGTCCCAAGTCCATTCCTGGTCTCCGATCCGCGGTGATTCAATCGGCGGTCGCCCCGGACGCCTTGACGACGTCGGCCCAGCGCGCCTTCTCGCCCGACACGTAGCGGGCAAACTGCTCGGGAGAGTCCCCGACGACATCAGTCGCCTGGCTCGACAAGTACTCGAGCACCTCCTTGGAGTTCAGCACCTTCACGATGTCTCGGTTGAGCTTCTGCACGACTTCGCGTGGCGTTCCGGCGGGTGCGAACACGCCCCACCATGGCGTCACGATGAAGTCCTTCATGCCCAGCTCCACCATCGTCGGAACCTCGGGCAGCTGCGGGAGGCGCTTTTCGCTCGTCACGGCCAGCGCTCGCAACTTTCCGGCCTGGATCTGAGGCATCGCGGTGGTCATGTTGTCGAACATCAACGAGATGCGGCCGCCGATCAGGTCGATCGCTGCATGCGTCGAGCTCTTGTAGGGAACGTGAACCATGTCGATGCCGGCCTTCGTCTTCAGCAGTTCGCCGGTCAGGTGGTTGCTGCTTCCGATGCTGTTCGACGCGAACGTCAGCTGCCCCGGCTTGGACTTTGCGAGTGCAATCAGCTCCGCCAGCGTCTTCGCGGGGAACTCCGGGCCGACCAACAGCACGTTCGAAACCCGCGCCACCATCGTGACCGGCGTGAAGTCCTTGATCGGGTCGTACGGCAGGCTCTTGAAGAGACTCGGGTTGATTGCGTGCGTGGCGGCATTGCCGAAGATCAGCGTGTATCCGTCGGCCTCCGCGCGGGCGACGTGGCCGACCCCGATGTTGCCGCTCGCGCCCGCGCGATTCTCGATGATCATCGGATGCGGCCATTCGGCACTCAGCCGCTGGGCAATCGTCCGCGCGAGTATGTCGGTGATTCCGCCCGGCGGGTAAGGTACGACGAGCTTGACCGGCCGCGCCGGATAAGCGTCTGCGTGTGCAACCGATGCCGAGGCCGCGAATAGCACTGCACATGCAAACCTCAGCGCTGCCCGAAAGCCGCGAGCGACGGGCGTCGATCGCTTCGAGCTTCCCAGTGGCTGCTGAACTGCCGGGATCGCCATCATGAGTCCTCCTGCGGTGGGGATGTCGAATCGGTGTCCTCCGGCGCGGGGGCGCCGATGCCGTGCCGCTCGAGCACCTGCGCGACGGCGTCGAGCGGAATCGCCTCGACCGTCGCACCGTTTCCTGAAACGGTCGTTGCGGCGAAGATCGAGTTGTAGATCGCCTCCTCGGTCGCCTCGACGACAGCCTGAAACAGCGGATTCATCCGATCGTTCGAAACCTCGCTGAACGTCGGCATCGACGCACGCCACGGGCGCCGGACTTCGGGCGCAGTCGAGAACGCGATTGCGTAATCTCCGGACCCGTTCGCCAGCGACGAGCCGGTGCGCCCCAACCCGATCATCGCTCGCGCCGCGAGCCGTCCCAGATTTCTTTCCGACAGCGGCGCGTCGGTCGCGACGACGATCACGATCGAGCCCGCGTCGGATCCGGACTTTCGCCCCAGCGCCTTCCCTACCGGCGCGCCGAGGACCTGCAGAATGCCGCCGAAGTTCGACTGGACCAGCACGCCGATCGACCACTGCGAGCTGCCGCTCGCAATGCGC
>DATLGW010000390.1:0-9253 GCA_035540315.1 Burkholderiaceae bacterium
GTCAGTTATCCCCGTTGGGACCGTAGCTTGCCCAAAGTCATAAGCCCAGACCCAGCATTGGATTCCGGCGGTCGTCAGGGCGCACGTATGCGCCGAACCCGCGCTAATCTGCTGAACGTCGGGCAGCCCAGCAGGCACCAAACTCTGCGGGTCTCCCTGTCCCCAGCAATGAACTTTCTTGTCTGCCAATACGCAGGCCTGGCCTCCGTCAGATGCGACTGAGATTTGACTAATATTCGATAACCCAACGGGCATTTCAGTCAGGATGGGCCGGCCGAACCAGTCTTCGCTGCGCCAGCCCCAGCACCTGATACCGCTGCTGGTCACTGCACACGTGGCGCCGCCCCCGGCAGAAATCTGCGTTACGCCACTCAAGTCGTCGGGTACATCCAATTGCCCCCAGGTGTTATCCCCCCAGCATCGAACGCCGGTGCGAGTGATTGCGCACGTATGTGCCCCACCGGCGGCGATCTGTGAAGAAAACTGCGGCTCCTCCGGAGGATCCGGTTCGCACTCCGGCTTTCCGTTCGGATTGGTCGGTGCGTTGGGATTGCGAGGCTTTTCCGGCTTGTTCGGATTGGGAGCCTTATTGCAATCAGCTTTGGACTCGATGGCACCGCTGAAGGCGAAGTCCCACCTCAGAGGACTTCAGGCCATGGAACAGCGAACGCCGCGGTCGGCGAAGCATTTCGAACTGTCGCTGCGCCCCTGGGCGCACCGTGTGGTCGTCGCCGTCTGCTTACGACGGGTGTGACGCCTGCCCATGCGTTCCTGAAGAAATAGGGCATCGACCCGAAAGCGATCGTCGACGACATCGTCGAGGAGGCCAAGGAGGCCGTTCGCGGGGAACGCAAGGACCGGCCTGCGGCACCACGATCCGGCGGATCGGCAGATCGCGCACTGGCGATCGACGTCGTTCACAACGACGACAGAAACCGCGTCATGCGTGCGCAAACGCTGCTGAACCGCCTGGGATACGACGCAGGAAGCGTCGATGGCGCGTACGGAAACGCGACGCGTTCGGCGATCCTGGAGTTCGAACGCGACCAAGCTTGGCGCGGACCGGCAATGTGACGGACGGTCTTCTGCGGCAACTGGCGCAAGCGCGTTCGGATCCGCAGCAAGCCGCGCGCTCGGGCGGTGCGAGGCTCGGTGCAGAGTTGTCCACGGCGGCGGTCGTCGCAAGCGAGGACCGACCGACGCGGTGGGCAACTCGTGTTGCTCGCATCATGCGTGAGCGGCGGTGAAGCGCGAGCAGCCGCGCGCGATCTCAGGCTGCGCTGAGGTCGGCGCGCGGCTTGGACGTTTCCGCGGAAACGTCGCGCCGAGCCCATTCTTGCTGGAGCAGCAGTCCTTCGACGGCTATGCCGTAGTCGAGCCGCTCGCCGCACCATCGGGACACGGCCGTGGTCTCGTCGATGTCGATCCCGTGGATCCGGTGATCGCCAACAAGTCGAGCCGCGTCTCCAGCCAGTTCCACCGCGGCCTCCAGCCGCTGTCCCTGCCGGCCCACGAAGCGCAACGCCCCATCGTCGAGCATCTGCACGTCGATGCGTCCCTCATGGACCTGGCGATGATGGAACCGGCACAGCATCACCAGGTTCGACAGCTTCGTCTCGCCGCCATGGGCCCAGTGCCGAATGTGGTGCCCATCCAGAAACCGCGTGTGCGTGCAGCCGGGAAAGCGGCAGCACGGATCCCGCGTGCGCAACGCTCGACGGATCGCGGGCGGAATGCTGCGCATCTTGCGACCCACATCCAGCGGCCGGCCCGATTCGTCTTCAACCAGATGCACCACGCTGGCGTCGCACGACAGTCGCCGCGCCGTCTGCGCGGCAAGCGAGGGGCCGCTTTCGATTTCGCAGCGGCCCTGCGCATCGTGCCTGAGCGTTTCGCTGTCCACATGAATCACGATCTGGTGGCGATCCGCGCCCAAAGACCGATCCCCGTGGCTGAGCCACGTCTCAGCAAAACGCGCCAGCGCATCGGCCCGGCGCTGCGACAGCGTTTCCGACGAACCCGGTCGCTCGCTCGCCTCAGGCGTTTCCGCGGAAACGTCCGGCCAAGCAGGCGCCGGCGCACCATCCTCTGTCGCCTGTTCGAGTGCCTTGACCAGCAACGCGCCGGTCTCGGCGGTCAGGCGTGCCCGCAGCACCAGCGAGCCATCGTCGTCGTAGTACCAGTCGAGGCCACGATTCGCGTACTGAATGGCCTCCCGGTCCAGCTCACACGCCTCCTGCGCCCGGCGATACCGTCGCACGAGCGTTTCGACGTGGTTCGCCGTGCCGTGCAGCGCAATCATCAGCAGCGTGTCCTCGGTTTCGGGCGTGGCCACACGGGTCAAGGCGCGAACCTTGGAATAGCTGAGCGCGCCACGCGCCATCGCAGCCGAGATGAGTGGCAAGGCTTCAAGCGCGCGTGCAACCCGAACCTTCTCGCGGGCAGCGCCCGCATCGATGCCGCACTTCCAGCCCAACCAATGGGCGCACGAGGGGGTCGATCCGTCCGCCCAACCTTCACGGCGATCGAATTCGGCGATCAGCACCAACCAGCGATAACTGGCGGCGTTCAGGTGACCGGCCAGCTCGGTGATCTGCGCTTCGAGTTCGGCGATCGGGCGTGGTGCACGCGCAGCGTGCGACGCAGCATTGGATCCGCAGGCCTGCTCGTGGATGTTGGCAGCTTCAGTCATCGCGCAGTTCGATACTGTTCAAATAAACAGTAATTTACTGCAGGCCCTCAACGAAAGCAACGCGCGGGCTCGCCTGGCGCAGCGCTGACGTCGGTGCATCCTGCGGCAAAGGCGGCACGAACTCTGGAGCAACCTCCATTTCGTGTCGATCACCGTGAAGACGCGCTGTCGCCACTCGCGCGGCGCACCGCGAAGTTTTGCCAGTGCCCCGCCGGCACTGCAATCCACCTCGCGTTAGCAACCGCCGCTCTTGCGGAGCGGAGCTCGCGAGTTGTTTCGCCTCACGCCCGCCGAAGCGGCTGTGGCGACCCAGCTCGGCTCGGGACGCGCGTTGCGGGACGTCGCCGATCGCTGGACATCACGGTCGGGACCGCGCGCAACCACCTGAAGGCGATCTTCCTGAAGACCGGCGCGCACCGCCAGAGCGAACTGATGGCGCTGATGCAGCGGATTCGCTACCGCGCCCCGAGCAACTCGCGCTGACGGCACGCCGATCCGGTCACTGCGCCTTGATTCCCGACCGCTTGAACACTTCGCCCCAACGCGGCGTGTCGTCCTCGATCAGCTTCTTGAATTCCGCGGGCGTCGTCCCGGTCACCAGCAGACCCATCTGCAGCATCCGCTCGCGCCCCTGCGGCGTCTGGATGATCTTGTTGATCTCGCGGCTCATGCGATCGACGACGGCAGCCGGCGTGCCTTTCGGCGCGATGATTCCGTTCCAGCCCGCCAGGTCCAGCGGATAGCCTTGCTCGCTGAACGTCTTGACGTCAGGCTGCAGCGGCCAACGCTTGGGACCGGTGACAGCGAGCACGACCAGCCGTCCCGACTGCAGGAACGGACCGGTGGCGGCGAAATCGTGGATCCCCATTGTCGCGTTGCCGGCGACGATGTCCTGCACCGCGGGTCCGGCGCCCTTGTACGGCACGTGGACCATGTCGAGCTTTGCCGCGTGCTTGAGCATCTCGCCGTACAGATGCGAGCTGCTGCCCTCGCCGAACGATGCGAACGTCGTCTTGCCGGGGTTGTTCCTGGCGTATTTGACGAAATCGTCGACGGTCTTCAGGCCGAGCGACGACGGTACCGCCATCCCGAGCACCGCGAGCCCGAGCTGGGTCACCATCTCGAAATCGTTGACCGGATCGTACGGCAGCTTCTCGTAGGCAAAGCGGTTGATGACGAGGTTCGAGACGTTCGCGTAGATGAACGTGTAGCCGTCGCCCGCGGCTTCCTTGCCCGCCCGCAAGCCGACGATCCCCTGCGCGCCGGCACGGTTCTCGATGATGATCGGTTGCCCGAGCACCGGGGCCAGCTGCTCGCCGAGCCAGCGCGACACGATGTCGGTCTGCCCGCCCGGCGGATACGGCACGATCAGCCGGATCGGCTTGGCCGGCCAGGATTGCGCCCATGCCGGCGCGAGCGGTACCAGCGCCAGCAGCGCCCACAGCATCAATCGACTCAGCGTCTTCATCGTTTCCCTCCTCCGTTTTTTCAGGATGACATCGAACGTCTGCCGCCGTGCTTGCAGCCGGCGGTTCTCATCGGTGATCTTGCATCCAGTTGCGGGTGCGGTACTGGCTCGCGATCCGCCACTCCATCAACCGGTCGAGCAGCTCGCGCTTGATGCCCGTGGCCGAAGCGTCCGACCACAGGTTGCGCGTCTCCTCCGGGTCGTTCGTGAGGTCGTACAGCTGGCCGCACGGCTGCCCGAGGAAGTGCACGAGCTTGTAGTCGCGCGTGCGCACCGCCGAAACGAATTCGGCATCGGTCAGGATCAGATCCTTCATCTGCTCGGCGTAGATCGCGTCGCGTCCGGCAAACGCGTCGCCGCGCAGCGCCGGAGCCAGCGACTCGGATTCGAAGCTGTCCGGCACCGCCACGCCCGCCTGTTCGAGCAGGAACGGCACCAGATCCATCTGCTGGACCAGCGCGTCGCACCGTGCGCCCGCGCGCACCCGGCCCGGAGCCCAGACGATCAGCGGCACGCGCAACACCTGCTCG
This sequence comes from Burkholderiaceae bacterium, assembly GCA_035540315.1. Classification (GTDB taxonomy): domain Bacteria; phylum Pseudomonadota; class Gammaproteobacteria; order Burkholderiales; family Burkholderiaceae_E; genus DATLGW01. The sequence goes on from DATLGW010000390.1 coordinate 4,691, forward strand.
TACATCGTCCATTTCTGCGAATGGCCGTGATCGCCGAGGCAGTCGCCGTGGTCGGACGTGAACACGACGATCGCATCGTCGAGATACCCCGCCGCCGACAGCGCCCCGAGGATCTCGCCGACCTTCTCGTCGATCATCGTGACGTTGGCCAGGTAGAACGCGCGTTGGCGGTGACGCGCGGCGCGCGGCGGCTCGAGCTGGTGCACCACCGAGTCGTGATCGACTTCGACATTGTGAATTCGCATCGCCTTCAGCGGCTCGGGCTGCGCACTGAGCTCGTCGGCCGTCGGCTCCTGCAGCGGCAGGTCCTTGTCCATGTAGCGCGCCGCGTAGCGGGCGGTCGGATCATAGGGCGGGTGCGGACCGACGAAGCCGATCTGAAGGAACAGCGGCTGCGTGACGGGATAGCTGCGGATCCACCACTGCGCGAGGTTGCCGACGAACACGTCCGAGTGCATGTCCTCCGGCAGCTCCCACTCGAACGCTCCCAGCGTGTCGCGGTAATCGGGCCGCTGGCGGTACAGGGCTCGCTGCTGCTTGACCAGCCCGCGCGCCGCCAGCGCCTTGTCCCATTCGTCGAAGTAGTACCGCGCCTCGAGGAAGCGGTCCTTGTTCTCGACCGTGTAGCGCTGGTGGAATCCGCACGGGGTGTTCATCGGCCACGTGTGCATCTTGCCGACGTTCACGCAGTGATAGCCAGCGGCGGCGAGCCGCTCGACCCACGAGTGCCGCCACAGATCGGCATTGCGCAGGATGCCGGTCGTGTGCGGGTAGTAGCCGGTGAACAGGCTGGCGCGGGACGGCACGCACGAGGCGCCGGCGACGTACGCGTGCGAGAACGCCGTTCCTTCGGCCGCCAGCCGATCCAGCGTCGGCGTCTGCATGTACGGGTAGCCCAGGGCGGCGATCGTGTCGTATCGCTGCTGGTCCGTCATGATGACGATCAGGTTAGGGCGCTTTGCGCTCACTGCAGCTCCTGGGATGGACGGACCGTTCGACTGCGCGCAACCGTCACGATAATCGTTTCCGGAGCATCGTCAACATCACAGCGGCGGCGATCGTTCGGTAAGCCGGCAGCGATCCCGCTGACGCGGCGGCCGGCGTATAGAATGGCCGGGCAAGCAGGCCGCCGCGCGTCGCGCCGGTCTGCGGCTTCGAAATACAGGCTGAACACCGGAGGAGAGGATGAAGATCACCCGACGCGGCTTTGCCGCACTGACCGCCGCGGTCCCGGCGCTCGCGCTCGCCGCGACGCTCTCGGCACCCCAGGCGCATGCGCAGGCGAAAGACAAGGTCACGCTGCAGCTGAACTGGTTCCAGCTCGCCGACCACTCGCCGATCTACCTGGCGCTGAAGAAAGGCTATTTCGCCGAGGAAGGCATCGACCTGACGATCCTGCGCGGCAGCGGCTCGGCCGACAGCGCGAAGAAGATCGACCTGAAGCAGGCCGACATCGGCATCTCGGATGCGCCGACGGTGCTGACCGCGATCAGCAAGGGCGCCGACCTGAAGATGGTCGCGGTCGTCTACGACAAGGCGGGCAACAATGTCTTTTTCCGCAAGACCGCGAACATCAAGGAGCCGAAGGATCTGATCGGCAAGAAGATCGCGGTGCCGCCGGCGGACTCGCACCGCGTGTTGTGGCCGGCGTTCGCGGCGATGCACGGCATTCCGGCAGACAAGGTCACGCTGGTCAACGTGAAGCCCGAGGGCAAGCAGGCGATCGTCGCGGCCAACGAGGTCGACGGCTCGTTCGACCTGTACACGAGCTACGCGATCTGGGAGAAGGTGCTCGGCAAGGGCGCGGTGGGCCATCTGCTGTGGGCCGATTTCGGGCTGCCGATCTACGGCCACACGTATTTCGTCCACACCGACACGATCCAGAAGAACCCGAAGCTGATCGAGCGCTTCCTGCGCGCGACGCACAAGGGCTGGCGCGATGCGCAGGCCGATCCGGCCGCGTCGATCGACGCGATGGTGCAGACGGTGTCGGGGCTGGACCGCGAGGCGCTGCTGGCGACGATGCCGCACATCATGGATCTGTGCGTGACCGAACGCTCGCGCAAGCACGGCCTGGGCTGGATCGAGCCCGAGCTGATGCAGAAGACGATCGACATCACGTTCGCGAACAACAAGCCGGACAAGCCGCTGCGCGCCGAGGACGTGTTCACGAACCAGTTCAGCAGCAAGATCAAGCCGGTCAAGTAGCCTTTCCATCGGCGCCGCCGCGACGAGCGCCGCGGCGGCGCCGCCTGACCCCGCCCGGTCCGCCGGAATGCCCGGCAGTCGCCCGGGCGGCGGTGCCCGGACCGGCTCGCAGCCGGTAAAGTAGCCGGTCGACCCAACGAAACGGAGGCCCTCATGCTGCGAATTCTGTTGACAGCGCTCGCGCTGTCGTCTTCGGCTGCGGCCGGCGCGCAGGACAAGCCTGTCCGGATCCTGGTCGGGTTTCCGGCCGGCGCCGGACTCGACGCGATGACCCGGATGGTCGCCGAGAAGATGCGCGAGTCGCTGGGACAACCGGTGATCGTCGAGAACCGGCCCGGCGCCGGCGGCCGAATCGTGATGGACGCGCTGAAGAATTCTCCGGCCGACGGCAGCGTGCTGGTGATGACGCCGCTGGTCACGATCGTGACTGCGCCGCACGTGTATCCGGACCTGCGCTATGACGCATTCAAGGACTTCGCGCCGGTCGCGCACACCGCGAACTTCCTGTTCGCCTACGCGGTCGGCCCGCAGGTGAAGGCAACGACGCTGAAGGAGTTCGTTGCAGCCGCCAAAGGCGACCCGCAACTGCGCAACTATGCGTCGGCTGCACCCGGCAGCCTGCCGCATTTCTTCTCGATCCTGTTCGCCGAGCGCGCCGGGCTGCAGATGAACCACATCGGCTACCGCGGCACCGCACCGGCGCTGACCGATCTGATCGGCGGGCAGATCGCCAGCTTCATGGGCACGGTGTCGGACCTGGCGGCGCAGCACGAGGCGGGGCGAATCCGGATCCTGGCGACGTCGGGCGACAAGCGCGCGCCGCAGCTGCCGAACGTGCCGACGTTCAAGGAGCAGGGCTACGACATCGAGGGCCAGGGCTGGTATGCGCTGTACGCGCCGGCGGGCACGCCGCAGGCGACGATCGATCGGCTTGCGAAGGCGGCGATCGCTGCGGTGCAGGCGCCGGACGTCCGCGATAAGCTGGTGGGGCTGGGCATGGAGCCGACCGGGCTGGGACCGCAGGAGCTGGCGAAAATCCACCGCCGCGACTACGAGCGCTGGGGTCCGGTGATCAAGGCCTCCGGCTTCAAACCGACCGAGTGACCGATCTCAGGGAGCGTTCATGGCAGGCTGGCTGTTTCCGGTAGTCAAGGCGATCCTGCCGCACGTGGGCGCGATCGTCAGCGCGAGCGCGCCGGCGTTCACGACCCGCAAGACCGACGACGGCGGCCTGTCGCGGCTGATGCAGCAGCAGATCGCCGAGCTGCAGGCGGCAGCGTCGCAGAACGCGCACCACATCAACGAGCTGGCCGAGCACTTGCAACGCACGGTCACCGCGATCCAGGAGGCGGCCGCGGCCGCCGAGTCGCGCGCGCAGCGGATCACGACGCTGTGCAACGTTGCGCTCGGCGCGGCGGCCGCTTCGGTGCTGTTGTCGCTGGCGGCGATCTTCGCGCGCTAGCGATCCGGTGCCACGGCGGCCGTCGCTGCGGCGTGCGCCGCAGCAGCGGGCTATCATAGGCGCAGCGGTTTTCGCGGGACTGTGATGGCAACCGACGTGCTGGTGTGGACCGTTGCGGCGCTGTTTGCGGCCGCGTTCGCATTCGCCGTCGGCTCGGCCGTCAATGCGCTGCGAAAGCCGCCGACCTCCAGCGGACTGTCTGCGCTGGCGCCGCTGATCGGCGCCCAGGTCGAAGGGCACGGGACGCTGCAGTGGGCCAACGGACGCTACGAGGGACGGCTGATCCGCGTGCGGATGATGGCCGGGCGAACGCTGACCGATTCGCATGGCGAGGACAGCCATTACAACGCGTTCGAGACGATCGTGCTCGAGTTGCCGGGCGTTGCCGACTGGCGGATCCATCGCAGCGGCGTCGCCGACGACGAGTGGGAGCTGCGCGTCGAGGCCGACGACCCGACGCTGCGCGAGCGGCTGCTCGAGTCCGACGCGCTGAAGCGGCTCGACGCAATTGGCAATCCGCCGTCGGTGCGCTACCTCGCGGCAGAGCGCGCGCTGTACCTGCGCGAGGACGTGACGCCGCGGCTGGCGCCGACGCCCGAGCGGTTCCGAGGGCTGCTGTCGCTCGCGCACGAGCTCGCGCGGATCAACGAGCGGGTCAACGCGCTCGACCGGCCCGCGGCCGAGGCGCTTGCCCTTTGATGACGCCGCGCCATCCGAAGACGGGCAGCAGGTTGCCGCGCGCGCTCGCGGCGCCGCTGTGCGTGTGGGGCGCGGTCGCGTCCGCGCAGAGCGCTACCGCGCTCGCGCCGCCGGCGACCGCGCTTTACGACCACGCCGGGCGAGCGGTTGCCTATTTGAGGGGCGAAACGATCCACCTGTGGGCGGGGCAGCCG
>DATLGW010000391.1:0-1609 GCA_035540315.1 Burkholderiaceae bacterium
GTCGCAAACGGTCGTGCAGGGGCGGTGGCACGCGGTTCGCGATGCCGACGGCATCTTCGTCAGCGCCGTCAGGCCCGGCGCGATAGCCGACGCGGCCGCCAGCGGCGGCTGGCGTCCCGATGCCGTGGAGGCGGACGCACTGGCGTACTTCGTCGCGTTCGACCTCGCGCGCTTCGAGATCGGCTTTGCGCTCGGCACCGAGCACCCGAGGTTGGGCTGGTCGCCGCGGGTCGTGGATTCGATGCGCAGCCCCGGTTCGGCAGGCCCCGACGGCATCGACAGCGCCGCGCCGCTGGTCCGGGTCGGCATGTTGAGCCCTGCGCTCAGTGCCCGCGTCGCGGCCACGTTCACCGGCGGGTTCAAGCGCGAGCACGGTGCGTTCCGGCACGGTGCGCTGGCGACCCGCAACGACGGCAGCCACTATGGTTTCATCGAGAACGGCGTCGTGTTCAGCCGGCTCGTCGCGGGCCTGTCGACGTTCTACGTGCTGGGCGACGGCACCGTCGACATCAGGACGTGGCGCGACGACGATGCGCCGCTGCAGCCGCGCATCCTGCATGCGCGACAAAACGGCGTGCCGCTGCTCGAGTGGGAAAACTCGCGGGGTCGAGCCGTGCCCGGTGCGCTCGTCGGGCAGTGGGGAGCGGGCAACTGGTCGGGTTCGGCGGACGAGCGGTTCCGGTCGCTGCGCGCCGGCGCATGCATCATCGACACCGGGTCGACTCGCTATCTCGTCTACGGCTATTTCTCCGCCGCAGTCCCGGCGACGATGGCGCGCGTGTTTCAGGCCTACGATTGCCGTGCGGCGATGCACCTGGACATGAACGCACTCGAGCACACGTACCTTGCCGTGTATGTGCGCGACGGCGACCAGATAACGATTTCGCACCTGGTGCGCGGCATGTCGGAAGTGGACCGGAAGGCTGCCGGCGGCACCGTGCCGCGCTTCGTCGGCTTTCCCGACGATCGCGACTTCTTCTACGTGCTGCGCAGGCCATCGCGATGAAGCGCCCAGCGGTGTGGCTGCTGATCGCTGCGGCCGCGGCATTCGCGATCGCTGCGCACGCCGCCTCGACGCTGGCCGAGGCGAACGAGCGGCTGCTGCAGCAGCTGCGGCACGAGCACGCTCTGACCGATGCGCAACTCGATCGCGTGCGATCGATTTTCGCGCAGTCGGGCTTCATCGGGCAGGGCAATCCCGCGATTTCCCAGCACCCTCGCACGCCCGCGCAGTGCCGCGAGGACCTGCAGCGCCGGCAGATCACGTATGAGAACCCGTCGTTCACCCGCATCTGCGGCGCAAGGTTCATGGCGCCGTTGTACGACCCGTCCGCGGCTTCCGCCGAGACCGCCCGCGTGTGCATCGACCAGTTCGAATTTCCGAACATTCCGTGCGAATACCCGGTGGTCTGGGTGCGCGCGCGAGAGGCCGCCCAGATCTGCGAGGCGATCGGCAAGCGCCTGTGCGACGCGCACGAGTGGGAGGGGGCGTGCGCAGGCAAGCTCGAGCCGCCGGACTACCGGTTCGACCTGATCGCGGGGCTTTCAGCCGACGAGGCGCTGCGGCGGATGCGGACTGCGCACAACCGGGCGCGGGAGCCCGAGAAAT
>DATLGW010000392.1:0-2305 GCA_035540315.1 Burkholderiaceae bacterium
GGACAGAAGATCCGCTACGTCGGCGCGACCGGGCCGTTCCGCTTCGACCGCAACGGCGACGTCACCGGGCCGATGCTGATCTGGAAGCTCGACGACGGCAAGATCGTCACCGAAAAGACGCTGTCGCTCGAGGAGATGAACGAGCTGGCGCGCAAGGCCGGCTTCTGAGCCGACGCCGGCACGACCGCCGAGTCAGGAGGTACGAATGAGCGGTGAGATCGTCGAGCGGATCACGCTGGCGCCCGGCTACACGATCTCGCGCGTGGCCAAGGGCAATTGGCAGCTTGCGGCCAAGCACGGCAAGCCGTATCCGCAGGAGCTCGCGGTCGAGGACATGCGCCGCTTCCTCGAGGCGGGGATCAACGCCTTCGACTGCGCCGACCATTACGTCGGCGTCGAAGAGACGATCGGCGCGTTCCGGCGCAAGTACCCGGCGCTCGCGCGCGAGCTGCGCGTGTCGACGAAGTACACGCCGGATGCGGAGCAGATCGCGCGACTGACGCGCAGCGACGTCGAGCGAACGATCGACACGTCGCTCGCGCGGCTCGGCGTCGAGCGGCTCGACCTGGTGCAGTTCCACTGGTGGGACTACGACGTGCCCGGATGCGTGCAGGCGATGTTGTGGCTGCGCGAGCTGCAGCTCGCCGGCAAGATCGCGCACCTGGGCACGACGAACTTCGACGTGCCGCGGTTGCGCGAGATCGTCGATGCGGGCGTCACGCTGCTGACGAACCAGCTGCAGTACTCGGTGCTCGATCACCGGCCCGAGAACGGGATGGTCGCGTTGTGCCGCGAGCGCGGGATCCACCTGCTGTGCTACGGCACGATCGCCGGCGGTTTCCTGTCGGAGAAATGGCTTGGTCAGCCCGAGCCTCAGGGGGAGTACGAGAACCGGTCGCTGATCAAGTACCGGCTGATCATCGAGGACTTCGGCGGCTGGGACGCGTATCAGCGGCTGCTGCGCACGCTCGACGCGATCGCGCGCAAGCACGGCGCGGCAATCGGCGCGGTCGCGGCGCGCTACGTGCTCGACAAGCCGCAGGTCGCGGCGGTGCTGATCGGCGCGCGCGACGCGCGGCACCTCGACGAGAATCTGGCCGTGTTCCGGATCCGGCTCGACGACGACGACCGGCAGCGGATCGCGGCGCTGGTCGCGCAGGCGCCCGGCCCCGCAGGCGACTGCTATGCGCTCGAACGCGTGAAGGGCGGCCGGCACGCGTCGATCATGCACATGAACCAGAACACGCGCGGCGCGCCGGCGCACATCGACATGACCGCGCCGGTCGCCTCCGGCGGGAGCCGGCAATGACTCAGGCGTACGACGGCTCCAAGCCCGGCGCCGAGCGCCCCGCCGCTACGCTCGCCGACGAGTTCGAGCTGTACGACCTGCGCGTCGAGGTGATCGAAACGCCGAACAAGCCGTTCATCAGTCACGTGCAGGCCGGCGACTGGTTCGAAGTGATCGGCGGGCGGGTGGTCTTCCCGCCCGATCGGCCGTCGTTTTCGCTGTACGGACTGATCGCGGTGCTGCCGTTCATCCCCGCCAAGCAGCGGCCCACGCATCCGAACGACTGGATGTCGACCGATTCCGAGATCGCCTCCCTCGATCCGGCTTGCGGTGCGAAGTTCCGGATCACGCGGTTGCGCAAGCGCACGCTGCACCACGCCGACTACTCGGCGCTGCCGCTGCGCCCGGACACGGCGGGCGGCTCGAGCTGAACCGCGCACGGGCGTGCCGGCGGCGCATCGGTTCGGGCTGATCGGCTGCGGCCGCATCGGCGCGGCCGTGGTCGAAGCCTGGCAGCAGGGGCTCGCGCCGGGCTGGCAGCTGCAGGGGGTGCTGGCGCGATCGCCGCGTCGGATCGACGGCGTCGCGACGTTCACCGACGCGACGGCGTTCCTGGCGCTCGACGTCGATCTGATCGTCGAGGTCGCCGGGCCGCAGGCGCTGGCGCAGTTGGGGCCGCAGGCGCTGTTGCGTGCCGACACCTGGACCGTCAGCGCGACCGCGCTCGCCGACCCCGCGGTGTTCGAGGCGCTGTGGGCGGCGGGCGCGGCCGGCGGACACCGGCTGCGGGTGCTGGCCGGCGCGATCGCAGGCCTCGACGGCGTGGCCGCCGCCAGCGTCGACCCCGATGCGCGCCTGCAGCTGTCGATCGACCTGCCGCCGGTCGCGCGCCCGTCTGGCGTGGCGCCCGAGGGTCGGCAGGTCGTCTTCACCGGCTCGGTGCGACAAGCGGCTGCTCGCTTTCCGACGAAGGTCAACGTGGCTGCCGCAGCCGCGCTTGCCGGCCCGGGGCTGGAC
>DATLGW010000393.1:0-5579 GCA_035540315.1 Burkholderiaceae bacterium
GATCCAGGTAGGGGTTGCCGGGCCGGTCGTACAGGTACGGCGCCTCGATCACGTAGGCCGGCAGCCCCGAGTCGGGCAGCACGCCGAGCGACACGCGCACCGTGGCCGCGTCGAATGCGGGACCGAACGCCGCGACTTCGCGGCGCTCGCGGATGCCGTCGCAGACGCCCGGCAGCCCCGGCAGCACCAACCGCGCATCGGCGCCGAGCTCGGCGAGCGCGGCCGGCAGCGCGGCGGCGACATCGGCCAACCCCCCGGTCTTCGCAAGCGGGTAGACCTCCGCGGCCGCGTGCAGCACGCGCATCACGACAACCGCGCCAGCATCTCGCGGGTGATCAGCGTGATTCCGCTGTCGGTTCGGTAGAAGCGGCGCGCATCGGCCGCCGGGTCCTCGCCGACCACCATCGCTTCCGGAATCCGGCAGCCGCGATCGACGACGACGCGGGTCAGCCGCGCGTGGCGGCCGACCTCGACCTGCGGCAGCAGCACCGACCAGTTGATCTGCGTGTACGAATGCACGCGGCAGTTCGAGAACAGCAGCGAGCGGTTCAGCATGCCCGAGATGATGCAACCGCCCGAGACCAGCGACTCGAGCGCGATGCCCCGGCGCTCGCCGATGTTGTGCACGAACTTCGCCGGCGGCAGCTGTTCCTGATAGGTCCAGATCGGCCACTGCGTGTCGTACATGTTCAGCGCCGGCTCGGTCGCGGTCAGGTCCAGGTTCGCTTCCCAGTACGCGTCGATCGTGCCGACGTCGCGCCAGTACGGTTCGGCATGCGGCGCGCGGCCGACGCAGCTGTCGCGGAAGTCGTGCGCGATCGCGCCGCCCTCGCGCACGATCGCCGGGATCACGTCCTTGCCGAAGTCGTGGTTCGAGTCCGGGTTCGCCTGATCGAGCTCGAGCCGCTCGTACAGGTAGTCGGCATCGAACACGTAGATGCCCATGCTGACGTACGCGCGATCGGGGCGGCCCGGCATTGCCGGCGGTTGCGGCGGCTTCTCGACGAACTCGACGATCTTGCGGTTGTCGTCGACCGCGACCACGCCGAACGCGGTGGCTTCGTGCAGCGGCACGTCGATGCACGCGACCGTGCACTCGGCGCCGCGCTCGCAGTGGTCGGCGAGCAGCCGCGAATAGTCCATCTTGTAGACGTGATCGCCGGCCAGCACCACGTAGTACTCCGGCCGATTGCCGCGCAGGATGTCGAGGTTCTGGTAGACCGCGTCGGCGGTGCCGCGATACCACGACTGCTCGTCGACGCGCTGCTGGGCGGGCAGCAGGTCGATGAACTCGTTCATCTCCGGCTTCAGGAACGTCCAGCCGCGCTGCAGGTGGCGCAGCAGGCTGTGCGACTTGTACTGCGTCAGCACGCCGATCCGGCGCAGCCCGGAATTCAGGCAGTTCGACAGCGCGAAATCGATGATCCGGAACTTGCCGCCGAAGTAGACCGCGGGTTTGGCGCGGGTGTCGGTCAGTTGCTTCAACCGACTGCCGCGTCCGCCCGCAAGCACCAGACCGATCGCCCGCTTCGGCAGTTCGAGTCGTTCCAGACGATCGATCGACATGGACCTTGGCTCCTCGCGCGCCATTCTATTACCGTGGGAGCGCGCGTGTTCGCGCGCTGCGCGCGATACACTAGCGCACATGCCGTACAGTGCCTTGAAGCCGCCTCGCGCCGCAGGGGTGATCGGGGCCGCAGCGCCGGATCGCGCCGCCGCGCCGCAGCGGCTCGGGCCTGCGCTGCGCGGGCCGCGACGATGAGCGCGCCTGCGCCGTCGCCGGCCGGCGACGCGCCGGCCGCAGCGCCGCGTGCGGCCGCGACGCTGGTGCTGCTGCGCGATGCCCGCGACGGCGTCGAGGCCTTCATGCTCAAGCGTCACGCCGACGACAGCGTGCTCGCCGACGCTTATGTGTTTCCGGGCGGCAAGGTCGATGCCGCCGACGCGTCCGACGCGCTGCTCGCGCGTTTCGGCGTCGCGGCGCCGGCGTTGCATGCGCGGCTCGCCGAGCCCGAGCTCGATCCGCAGGCGGCCGCCGCGGTCTTTGCCGCGGCCGTGCGCGAGACGTTCGAGGAGACCGGCGTGCTGCTGGCGACCGATGCCGATGCGCCGCTGGCCGAGCGCGCGTACGCGATGCTGCGCGAGGGAATCGACTTCGCCGGCATCCTGGAGCGGCTCGGTCTGAGGCTCGACGCGTCGCTGCTCGAGCCGTGGTCGCGGTGGGTGACGCCGCCGATCCCGTCGCTGATCCGGCGACGATTCGACACCCGGTTCTTCGTCGCTCGGCTGCCCGCGGGACAGAGCGCGCTGCACGACCTGCGCGAGTCGGTCGGCGGCGAATGGCTTGCGCCGCGCGCCGCGCTCGAGGCGTATTGGGCGCAGCGGATCGTGCTGGCCGCGCCGCAGATCATGACGCTCGCGCACGTCGCCCGCTTTGCCGACGTCGATGCAGTGCTCGCCGAGGCGCGCCGCCGGCCGCCGCCGGTGATCCGGCCCGAGCCCCGGCAGGTCGGCGAGACGCGGCTGCTGCTGTATCCCGGCGATCCCGAGCACCCGGTGCGCGAGCGCGCGATGCCGGGACCGACGCGGATGCTGTTCGAGAACGGGCGGTTCCGGCCGGAGCGCGGCTTCGACGCCTGGTTCGACTGATTCCAAGGAGAAAGCGACGATGGCGACGCACCGGATCGCGGTGATTCCCGGCGACGGAATCGGCAAGGAAGTGATGCCCGAGGGGATCCGGGTGCTGCAGGCGGCGGCGCGCCGTTTCGGCATGGGGCTGCAGTTCGACTCGTTCGACTTCGCGAGCTGCGACTATTACGCGCGTCACGGCACGATGATGCCGCAGGACTGGAAGCAGCAGATCGGCGGCCACGACGCGATCTACTTCGGTGCCGTCGGCTGGCCTGCGACCGTGCCCGATCACGTGTCGCTGTGGGGCTCGCTGCTGCTGTTCCGGCGCGAGTTCGACCAGTACGTGAACCTGCGGCCGGTTCGGCTGATGCCGGGAATCCCATGTCCGCTCGCCGGGCGCAAGCCGGGCGACATCGATTTCTACGTGGTGCGCGAGAACACCGAAGGCGAATACTCGTCGGTCGGCGGACGGATGTTCGCCGGCACCGAGCGCGAGTTCGTGCTGCAGGAGGCGATCTTCACCCGCACCGGCGTCGACCGCGTGCTGCGCTTCGCATTCGAGCTCGCCCGCAGCCGTCCGCGAAAGCTGCTGACGTCGGCGACCAAGTCGAACGGCATCTACATTTCCATGCCGTACTGGGACGAGCGCGTCGCCGAGATGTCCGCCGCCTATCCGGACGTGCGCGTGGACAAGTACCACATCGACATCCTGACCGCGCACTTCGTGCGCAATCCGGACCGCTTCGACGTCGTGGTCGCGAGCAACCTGTTCGGCGACATCCTGTCCGACCTGGGTCCGGCGTGCACCGGCACGATCGGCATCGCGCCGTCGGCGAACATCAATCCCGAGCGGCGCTTCCCGTCGCTGTTCGAGCCGGTGCACGGCTCGGCGCCCGACATCTACGGCAAAGCGATCGCGAACCCGATCGGGCAGATCTGGTGCGGCGCGATGATGCTCGAGCACCTGGGCTACCGCGACGCCCATGACGCGATCGTGCGCGCGATCGAGCAGGTGACTGCGAAGGGGCCGCGCACGCCGGACATGGGCGGAGACGCCCGGACCGCCGACATCGGCAAGGCGATCGCCGCGGCGCTCGAAGCATAGAATAGGATCCGGCCGCGCCGCAGCGGCTTGCCGGCGATTCCCTCGGCTGGACCCACAAGGAGAGACTTCAGATGATTCGCACTACGCTTGCAGCCCTGGCGGCCGCGGCGGTTCTCGTGCTGCCCGTTCACGCCCAGAACTTCCCGACCAAGCCGATCTCGATCGTCGTCCCGTTCGCCGCCGGCGGCCCCACCGACACTGTCGCCCGCGGCGTGGCCGAGGCGATGTCGCGCGCAATGGGCGGCGCGTCGATCATCGTCGAGAACAAGCCGGGCGCCGGCGGCACGATCGCGGCGACCGACGTCGCGCGCGCCGCGCCCGACGGCCACCGGATCCTGATCTACCACATCGGCATGTCGACCGCGCCGGCGCTGTATCGCAAGCTGCCGTTCGATCCGCTGAAGGACTTCGCGTACATCGGACTGGTCAACGAAGTGCCGATGACGCTGCTGACGCGCGCGAACCTGCCGGTCAAGGACGTCAAGGAGCTGATCGGCTACATCAAGGCGAACAAGGACAAGGTCACGCTGGCGAACGCCGGCCTGGGCGCCGCGTCGCACCTGTGCGGCCTGCTGTTCCAGAGCGCGATCCAGCAGGACATCACGACCGTGCCGTACAAGGGCACCGCGCCGGCGCTGACGGACCTGATGGGCGGACAGGTCGACATCCTGTGCGACCAGTCGACGAACACGATGCCGCAGATCAAGGCCGGCAAGGTCAAGGTGCTCGCAGTCACTGCGAGCAAGCGGATGGAGGCGCTGCCGGACGTGCCGACCGCCGCCGAAGCCGGGCTGCCCGGGTTCGAGCTCGGCATCTGGCACGGTCTGTATGCGCCGGCGAAGACGCCGAAGCCGGTCGTCGAGCGGCTGACGCAGGCGCTGCAGACGGCGATGAAGGATCCGGACCTGAACCGACGCTTCGGCGAGCTCGGCGCAGTCAGCTTTCCGGCCGAAAAGCAGACGCCCGACGGGCTCGCGCAGCACCTGAAGGCCGAGATCGACAAGTGGACGCCGATCATCAAGAAGGCCGGCATCTACGCGGACTGAGCCAGGCGCACCGCCCGTGACTCAGAACGCACTGGAGCCCCGGGCGCTGCTGCGCGCGAGCTTCGATGCGGCCGTCGCCGCGGCCGATCCGCTGCGGATCCTCGCGCCGCAGTTGCCGCCGCCCGATCGGATCGGCCGCTGGCGACGCACGATCGTCGTCGGCGCCGGCAAGGCGGCGGCCAGCATGGCGGCCGCGGTCGAGCGGCACTGGCCGCAGGACGCGCCGCTCGCCGGCCTCGTCGTGACCCGCTATGCGCACGGGCTGCCGTGCCGGCGGATCGAGGTCGTCGAGGCCGGACACCCGGTGCCGGACGAAGCCGGCGAGCGCGCGGCCGAACGGATCCTGCAACTGGCTGCGGACGCCGGTGAAGGCGACCTGCTGCTGGCGCTGGTGTCCGGCGGCGGCTCGAGCCTGCTCGCGCTGCCGGCCGACGGCGTGACGATCGCGGACCTGAAGGCGGTCACGCGGCAATTGCTCGCGAGCGGTGCGCCGATCCAGGAGATCAACGTCGTGCGCAAGCACCTGTCGCGGATCCAGGGCGGGCGGCTGGCGCAGGCGACTCGCGCGCAGGTGCTGGCGCTGGTGATTTCCGACGTCGCCGGCGACGATCCGTCGGCGATCGCGTCCGGCCCGTGCGCGCCCGACCCCAGCACCTACCGCGATGCGCGCGACGTGCTGCGGCGCTGGGGCGTCGCGGCGCCGCCGAGCGTGGCCGAGCGGCTGCGCCGCGGCGAGGCAGGCGAGATCGACGAGACGCCCAAGCCGGGCGACCCGCTGTTCGCGCGCGTGGACAACC
>DATLGW010000394.1:0-10995 GCA_035540315.1 Burkholderiaceae bacterium
GGCAACCGCTGCGCGCCGAGCTCGGCTTCGTTCAGCGCCGCGCTTCGGTTGCAGTAGACGATGCGCATCGAAAAGCCGCGCGCGCGGCGCGCAATGGCCGAGCCGATGCGCCCCATGCCTATGATCCCGAGCGTGGCGCCGTGGACGTCGGCGCCGAGGAACTGATCCCAGGCCCAGCGCTTCCACTGGCCCTCGCGCAGCCAACGCTCGGATTCGCTGACGCGCCGGGCGGCGGCCATCAGCAGCGTCCACGCCATGTCCGCCGTCGCCTCGGTCAGCACGTCCGGCGTGTTCGTGACGGCGATCCCGCGCGCCGCGCAGGCGCCGACGTCGACGTGGTTGTAGCCGACCGATCCGGTCGCGACGATCCGCAGCTTCGGGCACGCGTCGAGCAGCTCCGCAGTCACCGCATCGGAGGTGACCACGTACAACGCGTCCTTGTCGGCGGCGCGGCGGCGCAACTCGGCGGCGCTCCATTCGTCGTCGTCGTCGTTGGTCTCGAGCTCGAAGTGCTGCGCAAGCAGCTCGATGACCTCGGGAAAGACCTTGCGCGTGATCAGCAGGCGCGGTTTGCTCATCATCTCCTCGACATCGATCCGTGGACGCGGCCGCGGGTCAGCCCTTCACGCCGAACACGTGCCGCAGGTACGACAGATAGGCGGGATCGTCGGAAATCGTCTTTTCGGGCGCGTCCGAGAGCTTCGCGACCGGCTGGCCGTTGCAGCGGACCATCTTCAGAACGATCTGGATCGGCTTGAAGCCGACGTCGTTCGTCAGGTTCGTGCCGATGCCGAACGCCAGCCGCGCCCGCCCCTGGAACTGCAGGTACAGCTTGATCGCCAGCGGCACGTTCAGGCTGTCGGAGAACACCAACGTCTTCGTCTTCGGGTCGATCCGATGGCTCTCGTAATGCCGGATCAGCCGCTCGCCCCAGTCGAACGGGTCGCCCGAATCGTGACGCGCGCCGTCGAACAGCTTGCAGAAATACAGGTCGAAGTCGGCGAGGAACGCATCGAAGCCGTACACGTCGGACAGCGCGATGCCGAGGTCGCCGCGATACTCGCGCGCCCAGGTCTCGAAGCCGAAGATCTGCGAGTCGCGCAGCCTCGGCCCGAGCGCCTGGCATGCCTGCAGGTATTCGTGCGCCATCGTGCCCAGCGGCAGCAGCCCGTAGCGCATCGCGAACAGCACGTTCGACGTCCCGGCCAGGTGCGGGCCGAGCCAGTCGCGCAGCCCGACGATCACTTCCTCGTGCCATTTCTTGGAGAAGCGCCGCCGCGTGCCGTAGTCGGCCACGCGCATTCCCTCGAGCCGCGGATCCTCGCGGATCAGCGCAGTCTTGTGCTCGAGCCGGCGCCGGGCCTCGTCGTAGTCCGGCGAAGGCTGCGTGCTGCGGAAATAGATCTCGTTGACGATCGCCAGCACCGGGATCTCGTACATGATCGTATGCAGCCAAGGGCCGCGCACGGTGATGTCGATGCCGCCGGTCGACTCGGGGTTCGGCCGCACGTCGATGTACTTCGGGTTCATCTGGAACAACCCGAGAAAGTCGACGAAGTCGCTCTTGATGAACCGCAGCCCGCGCAGGTAAACGAGCTCGGCCTCGGTGAACCTGAGCGTGCACAGATGCTCGATCTCGCGCTGGATCTCGGCGATGTACGGCGACAGATCGGCGCCTTCGCTGCGGCACTTGAAACGGTACTCGACCTGCGCACCGGGGAAATGGTGCAGCACGACCTGCATCATCGTGAACTTGTACAGGTCGGTGTCGAGCAGCGACGTGATGATCATTTGTCCGATTCTAGGGGAGGTTCGGCTCGACCAGAAAGGGGTGCCGGCGCCACGAAGCGCAGGATCATCGCCTCGCTGGCAGCCCAATGCGCATCGCGGCTCGCCGCGGTGCGCAGGTCGCGCGCGAGCACGGCCGACAGCGTGTGCTGGTTCGACAGATAGAAGTAGCCCAGCGCCGCGATTGCGATGTACAGGTCGACCGGGTCGATGCCGCCGCGAAACGAGCCGTCCTGCTGCCCGCGCCGCAGCAGCGACTCGAGCAGCCCGACGACCGGCGAAACCAGCTCCGCGATCCGAGGTGACTTGCGCAGGTGCCGGGCCTGATGCAGGTTCTCGGTGTTCACCAGGCCGATGAACTCGGGGTGCTCGGTGTAGTAGCGCCAAACGAAGCGGCAGAACGCGGCCAGCGCGTCGCGCGGCGGCAGGTCGTCGAGCCGCAGCGAGCGCTCGGCCCGTTGCAGCTGCAGATAACACTGCTCGAGCACCTCGCGGAACAGGCCTTCCTTGCTGCCGAAGTAGTAATACAGCATCCGCTCGCTCGATTGCGCGCGACGCGCGATGCGGTCGCCGCGCGCGCCGGCGAAACCGTTGCGCGCGAACTCCTGCGTGGCCGCGCGCAGCAGGCGCGCGCGCGTGGCCTCGGCGTCGCGCCGTCGTCGCGGCGCGACGCCCGCCGCCGCGACCGCGGTGCGCTCGGCCCGGTTCAGTGGGCGATCGCCGGCGCTTCGTTCGCCGGCGGCGTGTTGCGGCTGCGCTGGCAGCGGACGATCCCGTCGATCATCACCATGCCCACGCCGGGAATGTCGCCCAGCCGCACGCTGTCGAGCAGGTCGCGACCGGCCGAATGCTGCGCGCGGTCCAGAAATACCAGGTCCGCCGGCCGTCCGGTCTCGAGCAGTCCCTGAGCGAGGCCGCGCATCCGCGCGGTGTTGCCCGTCGCAAAGCAGAATGCGATCTCGGCGGGAACGTCGGCGAGGCTCGACAGCAGCGCGATCAGCCGCAGGATTCCCAGCGGCTGGACCCCCGAGCCTGCCGGCGAATCGGTCCCCAGCACGATCCGGTGCGGGCACTTGAGCTCGATCGCGTGCCGCGCGGTCAGGATCGCGATCCGCTCGTTGCCGTTGTGGACGATCTCGAGCGCGCGGCGGCTGCGCTCGCACAGCTCGCACACTTGCTGGTACGGCAATGCCGTATGGCCGCCGTTCACGTGACCGATCACGTCGGCATCGGCCTCGAGCACGACGTCCTTGTCGATCAGCCCCGAGCCGGGAATCGACGGACCGCCGGTGTGGATCGTGCTCTGGATCCCGTGCTTTCTCGCCCACGCGACCATCTGCCGCGCCTCGGCGGCCGCCTTCACCGAGCCCAGACCGACCTCGCCGAGCAGCCGCACGCCGGCGGCGGCCATCTCGGCGAAATCCTGCTCGGTCATCCCCTTCTCGAGCACCGGGGCGCCCGCGAGCACTTTGACGCCGCCGCCGGCGCCGGCGGCGCGCATTCCGTCGAACGCGCGCTGCGCGGTGATCGCGAGCGCCTTCACCCCGACCGGGTCCTTCGGACGCCCCGGCAAATGCACCTCGCCGGCCGAGATCATCGTCGTGACGCCGCCGTGCAGGCACGACTCGATCCAGCCGAGCTGGTTCTGCCGCGGCGTCCAGTCGCCGAACACCGGATGCACGTGCGAATCGATCAATCCGGGCGCGACCGCGCAGCCGCGCGCATCGATCGTGGTGCGCGCGCCTGCGGTGTCGCAGTCGCTCGCGCGGCCGATCTGCGCGATGACCCCATCGTCGATCACGATCGTGTCGGCCTCCAGGATCGGATGCTCGAGGTCGCCCGACAGCATCAGACCGATGTTGCCGATCGCGACCTTGCCCGATTTCTGCTCGACCGTTGCGACTGCCATGCGTGTCTCCCTGTTTTCGATCTGGCTGCGTCCGCCGGCGCACGCGCTCGCCGCGGCAGCCCGTTGCCGTTGCGCTCAAACCGTCAGATACGCCCGCCGGACCTCCTCGTTCGCATCGAGCTCGCTCATCGTGCCGGTGAAGCGAACCTGCCCCTTCTCGAGCACGTAGACGCGGTCCGACACCAGGTCGGCGAAGTGGATGTTCTGCTCGGACAGCAGCACCGACAGCCCCTGCCGCTTCATCTCGACGATCGAGTTCGCCATCTGCTCGACGATCACCGGAGCCACGCCCTCGGACGGCTCGTCGAGCAGCACCAGCCGCGGGTTGCCCATCAGCGTTCGCGCCACCGTCAACATCTGCTGCTCGCCGCCGCTCATGCGCCCGCCGAGCCGATCGGGCATCTCGCGCAGGTTCGGGAACAGGTCGAAGAGCCGCTCGACCGTCCAATGCGGCGCATCGCTGCGAGGCGCTCGGCGGCCGACCTCCAGGTTCTCGGCCACCGTCAGGTCGGTGAAGATCCGGCGGTCCTCGGGCACGTAGCCGATGCCGAGCCGGCTGATCGCGTGCGGCTGCTGCGCAATCAGCTCGGATCCGCCGAACCGGATGCTGCCGCGGCGCCGCTCGACCAGTCCGATGATCGACTTGATCGTCGTCGACTTGCCGGCGCCGTTGCGGCCCATCAGCGCGACGACCTCGCCGGCGCGCACCTGCAGGCTCACGTCGTACAGGATCTGCGCGCGGCCGTACCACGCGCACAGCGATTCGACCGCCAGCAGCGGCACGGGCGCGTTCATCGCGCGCCGGCCCCCATCGCGCGGCCCGTGCCGAAATAGACTTCGCGCACCGCCGGGTCGTCGCGGATCTGCGCCGGCTCGCCTTCGGCGATCAGCTTGCCGCGCGCCAGCACGATGATCCGGTCGGCGTAGGAGAACACGACGTCCATGCTGTGCTCGGTGAACAGCACGCCGATGCGGCGCTCGCGCACCAGCTGCTTGACCAGCGCGACCAGCTCGTTGCGTTCGCGCGGCGCCATGCCCGCCGTGGGCTCGTCCATCAGCAGCAGCCGCGGCGAGTTCGACAGCGCGACCGCCAGCTCGACCCGCTTGATGTCGCCGTAGGCGAGCGTCGCGCACGGCTGATCGGCGAGCGCTGCCAGTCCGACCGCATCGAGCAGCGCAAGCGCCTCGTCTCGGAACGCCTGCGCCGCGCGTTCCCACCAGCGGTGCAGCCGGCCGGCGTGCGACATCAGCCCCATCTGGACGTTCTCCGCCACCGTCATCGACCCGTAGGTCGCGGCGATCTGGAACGTGCGGCCGACGCCGAGCCGCCAGATCTCGCGCGGCGTGCGGCCGACCAGCTGCTGGCCGTCGAGCATCGCGCTGCCGCCGTCGGCGACGAGCTGACCGTTGATGCAGTTGAAGCAGGTCGTCTTGCCGGCCCCGTTCGGGCCGATCATCGCGAGCAGCTCCCCGGGCTCGAGCGCGAACGACACGTCGTCGACTGCGTGCACGCCGCCGAACGACTTGCGCAGGTGCTCGACGCGCAGCAGGCTCATCGTGCGGCGCTCCGTTCGCAATTCATCGCGCCGGCCTCGCTTCGCTGCCGCGGCGCAGGCCCGGCAGCGACGCCGACCACCGCTCCGCCAGCGCCAGCGTCGCGCCGACGATCCCCTGCGGGAACGCCAGCACCAGCACCAGGATCGTCAGCCCCATCAGCGCACGCCAATAGTCGGTCGAGCGGATCATCCAGTCCTGCAGCCAGACGAAGAACGTCGCGCCGACGATCGGTCCGGCCAGCGTCTGCACGCCGCCCAGCAGCACCATCACCAGTCCGTTGATCGAGTGGCCGACGTGGATCACCTCGGGCGAGATCGTTCCCTTCGCGAAAGCGAACAGCCCGCCCGCGACGCCGCCGAAGAAGCCGGCGACCGCGAATCCGTACCAGTGGGTCCGCACGACGTGGATCCCGGTCGCCTCGGCGCGCAGCGGCGAGTCGCGGCCGGCGCGCATCGCGTAGCCGAACGGCGAGAACAGGATCCGGCGCAGGCAGTAGACGCTGACGACCACCGCCGCGAGCGTCAGGTAGTAGTACGCGATCCGCGACGACAGCCACGGCGCCGGCCAAATGCCGACCAGCCCGTTGCTGCCGCCGGTGACCTCGTCCCACTGGAACACGAGCGCCCAGACGATCTGCGCGAACGCGAGCGTCAGCATCGCCAGGTAAACCCCCGACAGCCGCACCGCGAACCAGCCGAACAGCAGCGCCCCCGCCAGCGCGAGCAGCGGCGCGACTGCGAGCGCCGCCTCCATCGGCAGCGCGAGCGCCTTCAGCGCGAGCGCTGCGCCGTAGGCGCCGAGCCCGAAGTACGCCGCATGACCGAACGAGTGCATCCCGCCCGGGCCCATGATGAAGTGCAGGCTGGTCGCGAACAGCACCGCGATCAGGATGTCGATTCCGAGCACCGGCGCGTACGGAAACTGCTCGACCGCCAGCGGCAGCGCCGCCAGCAGCGCGAGCAGCACCAGCGTCAGGTTGCGCACGAACGGCGATGCGAGCCGCAGCGGCATCTCGGCATGCGACGCATCGCGGATCTGGCCGAGCGGCTTGCCCAGCAGGCCCCACGGCCGCACGATCAGCACGATCGCCATCACCAGGAACTCGACGACCAGCGTCAGCTTCGAGAACGAGAACTGCGTGCCGAGCAGGGTGACGGTGCCGATTCCGTACGAGATGGCCTTGATCTCGGCGATGATCAGCGCTGCCAGGTAGGCGCCCGGAATGCTGCCCATGCCGCCGACGACGACGACGACGAACGCATCGCCGATCGTCAGCAGGTCCAGATGCAGGTTGGCCGGCTCGCGCGGGATCGCCAGCGCGCCCCCCAGCCCGGCAAGGAACGCGCCGAGCGCGAACACGCCGGTGAACAGCCACGCCTGGTTCACGCCGAGCGCCGCGACCATCGCACGGTCCTGCGTGGCTGCGCGGATCAGCACGCCGGCGCGCGTGCGCTGCAGGAACAGCCACAGCAGCCCGAGCACCGCGGGCCCGACGAAGATCAGGAACAGGTCGTAGGTCGGAAAATGGCGACCGAGGATCTCGACCGCACCTTTCAGGCCCGGCGCTTTCGGCCCGAGCAGATCCTCCGGCCCCCACAGGTACAGCGCGACGTCGCGCACGATCAGCGCGACCGCGAACGTGGCCAGCAGCTGGAACAGCTGCGGCGCCGCGTAGATCCGGCGCAGCACGACCAGCTCGATCACCGCGCCGACCGCGGCGGTCGCCAGCGCAGCCAGCAGCACGCCGCCCCACCAGCCGATCGGCCCTGCCCCCGCCCACGTGATGATCGTGTAGGCGAAATAGATGCCGATCATGTACAGCGAACCGTGCGCGAAGTTCACGATCCGCGTCACGCCGAAGATCAGCGACAGGCCGACCGCCACCAGGAACAGCGTCGATGCGCCGGCCAGCCCGTTGAGCAGCTGGACGATCAGGCCCGACAGCGTCACAGCGTGCCGCGCCCGCCGATCGGCGACGACCCGCGACGCGGGCGCTCGCGCCCCCGCGTCGTCGTCACCGGATACCGCAACTGCAGCGGGCCAGTCACTTCATTGCGTCTGCGGGCCGCAGCTCGGAGATCACCGCATCTCCCGGCAGCACCTTCGCGCCGTCGATGTAGTGGAAATCGCGCATGATGCCGCGGCCCTTCTCCAGCGTCGTGTAGCCGACGTAGGCGCCCATCGTCGACTGGTGGTCGCTTGCGCGATAGGTGATCTCGCCGAACGGCGACATCAGCTTCAGGCCGCGCGACGCCGCGATCAGCTTCTCGGTGTCGGTCGAGCCGGCTTTCTTGATCGCTTCGGCCAGCGTGTAGACCGACGAATAGCCGACCACCGATCCGAGCCTCGGATAGTCGTTCCAGCGCTTCTGATACGCGGCGAGGAACTTGTCGTGCTCGGGCGTCTTGATCGCGTACCACGGATAGCCGGTCACGTACCAGCCTTCGGGCGCCTCGTCCTTCAGCGGGTCGATGTACTCGGGCTCGCCCGACAGCAGCGAGAACACCGTGCGGCCCTTGAACAGGCCCCGGGTCTGGCCTTCGCGGACGAACTTCGCCAGATCCGCGCCGAACGTCACGTTGAAGATCGCATCGGGCTTGGCGTCGGCGATCGCCTGCGACACCGCGCCGGCGTCGATCCGCCCGAGCGCCGGCGCCTGCTCGATCACGAACTCGACGTCGGGTTGCGCCTTCTTCAGCAGCTCCTTGAACGTCGCGGTCGCCGATTGGCCGTACTCGTAGTTCGGGTACACGATCGCCCAGCGTTTCTTGTTCAGCTTCGCCGCCTCGGGGATCAGCATCGCGACCTGCATGTAGGTCGACGGCCGCAGCCGGAACGTGTAGCGGTTGCCGTTCTGCCAGGTGATCTTGTCGGTCAGCGGCTCGGCCGCGAGGAAATAGATCCGGCGCTGCTTCGCGAAGTCGGTCACCGCCAGCCCGATGTGCGACAGGAACGTGCCGAAGATCAGGTCGACCCGTTCGCGCGACACCAGCTCCTCGGCCACGCGAACCGCGTCGCCCGGGTTGCCGTTGTCGTCGCGCGAGATCACCTCGAGCTTGCGCCCGAGCACGCCGCCGGCCGCGTTGATCTCCTCGACCGCCAGCTCCCAACCCTTGCGGTACGGGTCGAGGAACGCCGGTTGCGCCTTGTAGCTGTTGAGCTCGCCGATGCGGATCGGCGCCTGCGCCAGCGCTGCCGACGCTGCGAGCATTGCGACACCGAATATCGCCAATTGCCTTCTCATCGCCACCTCCTGGTGTGGTATGGGTCTGCGAGTTTGTCAGCGAAGTCCGTCTTCGCCCTTGATTTCGTTCTTGGTCAGCCCGCCGATCCGGGGATGCGGCCGCCCGCTGTCGGTCACCGCGACGGCGACCACGATCTCGCCGGCGCGCGGCGCGTCGGCCACGCGCGCTTCGATCGCATCGAAATGGCTGCGCACGTAGGCCGCGTCCTTGTGTCCGAGCGGCACGTCGATCGCGGTGCCCGGTCCGCCGATCTTCTTGGCCGACGGCACCAGCGCCGCGCCCTTGACGACCGCCTTGCGCAGCGGCGCGCCCAGCTTCGGATGCAGGATCGCCGCCGCATGCTCGAGCTCGCCGGCCTCGCCGACGATCGCCGCCTTGCCGTAGCTCTCGGCGCGCTCGGGCGCGATGCCCAGCGCCTCGACGCATTTGGTGCCGAGCAGCCCGCCGAGCTCCTCGCCGATGTCGACCAGCTCGTCGAGATCGTCGGCGAAGCGGCCGGCGTAGGGATTCGCGATCACCGCAATCGCGACCGCACGGCGCGTGGCCGGCGTCACCGGCCGCCCCATCTCGATTCGCGTCTCCTCGACTTCGACGATCAGCTTGCGGATCTTCGCGCCCATCGGTCTGTCCTCCGTCGGCATCTTCACATTGCTAGCGCAGCCCGTCCACGCCCTTGATCTGTTCCTTGCGCAGCCCGCCGACGCGTTCGTGCACGCGGGCGCCGGTCGACATCGCAAGGATGTAGACCAGCTCGTCGGCGCGCGGATGCCCCGGCACCCCGACCTCCATCGCGTCGAAATGGCTGCGCACGTAGCTCGCGTTCACATGCGTCAGCGGCACGTCGAGCCGCGCGCCGGGCGCGCCGACCTTCTTCGTCGACGGCACGATCGCGTTCGTCGGCACGCCGTAGGTGTCCTGCAACAGGTTGCGCATCGCGTAGCCGCCCGGCACGTGCCACAGCGCGCCGTGCTCGAGCTCGCCCGCCGTGCCGATGATCGCGCCCTTGCCGTAGCTCTCGATGCGGTTCGGCTCGACCTTCATCGCCGCCAGCAGTCGGCGCGCCATCTCGACCCCGATCGGGTTCAGCGCCTCCATCATCGGCAGGATGTTCGGCTCGTAGCGGCCGGCGAAAGGGTTCGTCAGCACCGCTGCGATGGCGCCGCGCACCAGCGGCACGTCCGCGGGCGGACCGAACTCGTGGCGGATCTCCTCGATCTGCGTCCAGGTCTTGCGAATCTCGATCACGCCGCCTCCTCGATCAGGTGATTGTGCAGCGACTCGACCCCGACCAGCCGCCAGCGTCCCTGCACCGACACAGCCGCGGCCGCGATCAGGCCGCTGCCTGCCAGCGCTTCGGCTTCGGCGGCGCCCGCAGCGAGCGCACGCTCGACGAGCGCCGGCGCCAGCGGCGGCACCGCGACCGTCACCGGCAGCGAGCCGAGGTCGGTATCGTCCTTCAGCGAATCGGCCGGCGCGCGCCGGATCGCGGCATCGTCGACGTCGACCGCGTTCGCGATCACCGTCGCCGCCGCGTCGGCCGCCGCCGCGTCGGTCGCGATGACCGTCACCCGGTCGGCGATTCCGAGCGAGAAGCTGCGGCCGCGCCAGCCGCTGGTCGCCACGCCGCGCCAGCGCGCACCGTGCGCAATGCGCACGGTGCCGTCGCAACCGCGCTCCGGCGCAGCAACGTCGGCGATTCCGATCGTATACGAATGCGCGGGCGTCAGATGCAGCGCGATGTCGCCGCCGTTGTTCACGTATGCGCGGTCGATTCCTGAGCGATCGAAGAAGCCGACGATCTCCTGCGCGACGCTGCCGGCGACAGCCGCCATCGGCGTCAGGAACCGCGGGAGCAGCGCCGCACAGACGCGGTGCATCCGCCGCGCGATCGGACCGGCCAACGGGCATTCGGCCGTCACCGGACGCCGCAGCAGCGCCAGCTCGGCAACGAGCTCGGGCAGCACCTCGCCGAAGCGCCGCCATGCGCAGTCGATCGCATCGGCGATCGCATCGGCCCGGCCGTCGGCTGCGATGACGAGATCGATCGGCCCGTGCTGGAAGTGCCAGCGGCCGTCGGACAGGCGCGCGCGCAACGCGCCGGCACCGGCCCGCGGCACGACCGCGCATTCGGCACCGGGTCGGCTCATCGGCCCCCCGGCGGCTGCACCGGCCAAGGGTTGTCCGGCGTCCAGTCGATCAAGCGCGCCTGCGCGCGCGCGATCGCCTGCGACAGCGGCACGACGCGGTCGACATGGCCGCCGAGCCGCTCGTAATCGAGCAGCCGCATCGTGAACTCGATCGGGGCGACGATCGCCGGCGTCGGCACCCAGCCGAAGCTGCGATCGGGCATTCGCGCCACGTCGACCATCACGGTGATGCCGCCGCCCGGCCACACGTACGCCGGCGCTCCGCCCAGCGTCACGTTCGTCAGCAGATCCTTGATCGAACGCGTCAGCAGCACCGGATTCTCGGTGACCCCAGCGCGCAGGCTGCCGC
>DATLGW010000395.1:0-10358 GCA_035540315.1 Burkholderiaceae bacterium
TCCGCAGCCGCGGGCGGCGCGGGGCTCGGCGCGCGCGCTGCCGACTCGAGCCGGCGCCGCGCCGGCAGCAGCGCCAGCGCGAGCGCGACCGCGACCGACGCGAGCAGCGCCACCGAAACGCGCCAGCCGGTCAGCGCGAGCAGTGCCGGGATCAGCAGCGCGGTGATCGACACGCCGATCGGCACGCCCGACTGCTTGATCGAGAACAGCAGCCCGCGCCGATGCGGCGGCGCATGCTCGCCGAGGATCTTCGCCGACGACGGGTTCGTCAGGCCGTAGCCGATGCCGATCGCGACCGCGGCGAGCGGCAGCATCCACAACCCGCCGACGGGCGCGATCGCGAGCCCTGTGGCGCATGCGAGCAGCGCGAACTGACTGACGGCGACGCCGCCATGGCGCGGCACGAAGCCGCTGCCGACCAGACCCGAGAACATCGCCGCCAGGTACGCGATGCCCACGAACACGCCGATGCGCTCCGGCGGGACGTCCAACAGCGGCGCGACCACCGGGGCCAGCACTGCCGGCGCGGTCAGCGCGACCGTCGCCCACACCTGGATCGCCGTCGTCGCGGCGAGCGCCGTCAGCGGCCGGCGCGGCGCGGAGGGTTCGGGGGGCGGGTCCAAATTCGGTGCGCGATCCGTGGGCGCCGGCCTGGCGGCGGCGGGCGGCCAAGAATAGCAAGGTAAACTGCAGCGCGGAAACGCATTCCGATCTCGCATGCCTGCAAGGAAAACCGACAGATGAAGCTGGTCAGCTACACGAAAAAGGGCGGGGCCGACGTTCGGCTCGGCGTGTTCGACGAGCGCCGCGGCGTGTTCGACGTTCATGCGGCATCGCGCGAGCTGCCGGCGACGATGCTGGAGTTCATTGCGGCCGGCGAGCCGGCGGCGGCGGCGTTGCGGCAAGCGCTGCAGCGCGCCGGCGACGCGTCGGCTGCATGGACGTCGCTCGATCAGGCGACGCTGCTCGCGCCGATCCCGCTGCCGCGCAAGAACGTGTTCTGCGTCGGGCGCAATTACAAGCTGCACATCATCGAAGGCGCGGTCGCGCGCGGCGTCGAGCCGACGTATCCGAAGGTGCCCGAGTTTTTCTCGAAGCCGCCGACCGCGGTCGTCGGTCACGATGCAACGGTCGAGCTGCACGAGCGCGTGACGAAGATGCTCGACTACGAGGTCGAGCTCGCGATCGTCGTCGGACGCAAGGCGCGGGATCTGACGCCGCACAATGCGATGTCGGCGGTGTTCGGCTACACGATCGTCAACGACGTGACCGCGCGCGATGCGCAGCGCGACCACGGTCAGTGGTTCAAGGGCAAGGGGCTCGACACGTCGTGCCCGATGGGGCCGTGCATCGTGACGGCCGACGAGTTCGGCGAGCCGGCAGGCCACCGGATCTCGCTGACGGTCAACGGCGAGACGCGGCAGGATTCGAACACGGCCGACATGTTGTTCGGCGTCGCGGAGATCCTGGTGAGCCTGTCGGCCGGGCTGACGCTGGAGCCCGGCGACGTGATCGCGACTGGAACGCCGTCCGGCGTCGGTTTCGGAATGAAGCCGCAGCAGTTCCTGAAGCGCGGCGACGTGATCGTCGCGCGCATCGACGGGATCGGCGAGCTGCGCAACCGGGTCGGCTGAGGCGCAGCGATGAACGTGTCCGACCTGCGGCCGCTGATCGATTCGCAGTGGCACGAGTCGCTGCTGCCGCGGCTCGTCGACTACATCCGGATTCCCGCGAAATCCCCGGCATTCGATCCGGACTGGCAGGCGAACGGCCATCTCGACGCGGCGATCGCGCTCGCGCACGACTGGTGCCGCGCGCAACCGATCGACGGTCTGGCGCTCGAGATCGTGCGGTTGCCCGGGCGCACGCCGTGCCTGTTCTTCGACGTGCCGGCGACCGGCGGGCTCGGCAACGAGCGCAGCGTGCTGTTCTACGGCCACCTCGACAAGCAGCCCGAGATGGTGGGCTGGCGCGATGGCTTCGGCCCGTGGATCCCGGTGATCGACAGCGGCAAGCTGTACGGGCGCGGCGGCGCCGACGACGGCTATGCGGTGTTCGCGGCGCTGACGGCGATCCGGGCACTCGATTCGCAGCGTGTGCCGCGGCCGCGCTGCGTCGGGCTGATCGAGACCTGCGAGGAAAGCGGCAGCTTCGACCTGCCCGCGTATCTCGATGCGCTGGCGCCGCGGCTGGGCGACGTGACGCTGGTCGTCGGACTGGACTCGGGTTGCGGCAACTATGATCAGCTGTGGGTCACGACGTCGCTGCGCGGGCTGGTCAACGGCGTGCTGACCGTCGAGGTGCTGACCGAAGGCGTGCATTCGGGCGCGGCGAGCGGCGTCGTGCCGTCGTCGTTTCGGATCGCGCGGCAGCTGCTCGACCGGCTCGACGATCCGGCCACCGGCATGCTGCGCGTGCCGGCGCTGAACGCGCCGATCCCGGACGAGCGGATCGAGCAGGCGAGGGCGGCGGGGAAGATCCTGGGCGAGTCGGTCTGGCGGCAATTCCCGTGGGTGCCGAACGACGCGTCGCACGCGATGCCGACGACGACCGATCCGGTCGAAGCGATCCTGAACCGTACCTGGCGCGCTGCGCTGTCGGTGACCGGCGCCGACCATCTGCCGCCGTCGGCATCGGCCGGCAACGTGCTGCGCCCGAAAACGAGCCTGAAGCTGTCGCTGCGGCTGCCGCCGCCGGTGGACGGCGAGCGCGCGCTGCAGGCGGTGCGCGAGACGCTCGAGGCGGATCCGCCGTACGGCGCGCGCGTTCGCTTCGAGGCCGAGCAGGCGGCGACCGGCTGGAACGCGCCGCCGACCGCGCCGTGGCTGCGCGATGCGCTCGAGCGCGCGTCGCAACGCGCTTACGGACGACCTGCCGCGTGGATCGGCGAGGGCGGAACGATCCCGTTCATGGCGATGCTCGGATCGAAATTCCCCGACGCGCAGTTCGTGATCACCGGCGTGCTCGGGCCGCAGTCGAATGCGCACGGGCCGAACGAGTTCCTGCACATCGACTATGCGAAGCGGCTGACGGCGGCGGTCGCGTCGATCGTCGCCGACGTTGCCGCAGCCGCCGGTCCGATCAGGCGCTGAGTTCGGCCGGCCGCTTCGCGACCAGCGTCAGGATGTCGTACGACGCCACCAGTGCGCCGTCCTGGTTCGTGACTTCGACGTCCCAAGCGACCACGCCCTGTCCCGGATCGTCGGCCGACTTGCGCGGCCGATCGATCTTGCGCTTGCAGGTCAGCCGCGCCTGGATCGTGTCGCCGATGCCGACCGGGCGAACGAAGCGCAACGTGTCGAGCCCGTAGTTCGCCAGCACCGGCCCGGGCGCCGGCGACACGAACAATCCGGCGGCGGCGGACAACACGAAATAGCCGTGCGCGATCCGGCGGCCGAACTGAGACGCCTTCGCGGCCGGCTCGTCGAAATGCATGTAGAAGTAATCGCCCGAAATGCCGCCGAAAGCGACGATGTCGGCTTCGGTGACGGTGCGCCGGTGCGTCAGCAGCGAGTCCCCGATCTGCAGGTCCTCGAAGTGGCGGCGAAACGGGTGCACGTCGGACTCGCGCACCGCCGCGCCGCGGACATGCTCGCCGACCACCGATGCCAGCATCGTCGGCGAGCCCTGCACCGCAGCGCGCTGCAGGTAGTGCGCGACTGCGCGCACGCCGCCGAGCTCCTCGCCGCCGCCGGCGCGGCCGGGTCCGCCGTGCTTGAGCATCGGCAGCGGCGAGCCGTGCCCGGTCGACTCCTCGGCGCAATCAGCATCGAGCACCAGGATACGGCCGTGATGGCTCGCGATGCCGGTCACGAGCCGAGCTGCGAGCTCGCGGCTCGCGGTGACGACCGTCGCGACCAGGCTGCCGCGCCCGCGCGCGGCCAGCTCGATCGCGTCGTCGACGCCGCCGTACGGCAGCAGCGTGCTGACCGGTCCGAACGCTTCGATCTCGTGGACTTCGCCGACGTCGCGCGGCGCATCGCAGTACAGCAGCGTCGGCGCGAAAAACGCGCCGGCGCCGGCGGCGACGCCGACCGGCGACAAGCCGGAATCGCCGTTGCCGCCGACGACGACCTCGCAGCGCTGGCGCAGCCGCGCGACCTGCGCGCCGACGTCGCGCTGCTGAGCGCGCGATGCGAGCGCGCCCATCTGCACGTCTTCACGCGCCGGATCGCCGACGACGATCTTCGCGAGCCGCCGCTTCAGCGCATCGGCGACTGCGTCGACGCGCTCGCGCGGCACCAGTGCGCGGCGGATCGCGGTGCATTTCTGGCCGGCCTTGACCGTCATCTCGCGCGCGACCTCCTTGACGAACAGGTCGAACTCGGCCGAGCCGGGCGCAACGTCGGGCGCCAGGATCGCCGCGTTCAGCGAGTCGGCCTCGGCATTGAACGGGATCGAGTTGCGCACCAGGTTCGGATGCGTGCGCAGCTTGATCGCCGTGTCGGCCGATCCGGTGAACGTGACCACGTCCTGCGTGTCGAGCCGATCGAGCAGGTCGCCGGTGCCGCCGATCACCAGCTGCAGCGCGCCCGCCGGCAGCAGCTGCGATTCGTCGATCATCCGCGCCAGCGCCTCGGACAGGTAGCTGGTCGCGGTCGCGGGCTTGACGATGCACGGCATGCCGGCGAGGAATGCCGGCGCGAACTTCTCGAGCAGCCCCCACACCGGGAAGTTGAACGCGTTGATGTGCACGGCCACGCCGCGGCGCGGCACCAGGATGTGGCTGCCCGCGAAGCGGCCTTTCTTGCCGATCGCGAGTGCGGGCCCTTCGTGCACGACGTTGCCCGACGGCAGCTCCTGCGCGCCGGTGGCCGAATACGCGAACAGCGTGCCGATGCCGCCGTCGATGTCGATCCAGCTGTCGCGGCGGCTCGCGCCGGTCCAGGTCGAGATCTCGTACAGCGCCTCCTTGCGCTCGGACAGATGTTTGCCCAGCGCGCGCAGGATCGCGGCGCGCTGCTGGAAATCGAGCGCAAGCAGCTGCTGCAGCCCGGTGCCGCGGCCCCACGCGAGCGCCTCGCCGAAATCGATCGGCTCGGCATGCGTGGATGCGACGGTCTGATCGGTCACTGCATGCGCCAGCGGTTGCGCCGCCTGCGCCCCGATCCAGCGGCCTGCGATCCAGCTGCGCAGCGTATAGGTCATCCGACGTCTCCTGTTTCCGACCGAGGGCAAAATGCCGTTGAATCCCGTGTCGTCGATCGTACGCCGATCGCCCGATCGCTGCAGATCGATGCGCGTCAGTTCGCGATCGAGCCGGTTCGGTGCGTGCTGCGCGCCGCCGATCCCCGCTCCCATGCGTGGTAGCGGCTCACCCACTGCAGCAGCCTCTGCGGCGCGTGGGCGCGCTTCCATTCGCCGGCAGCGTACTTGTTCGCCTCGGCCAGCGTCGGATAGACGTGGATCGTGGCGAGGATCTTGTTCAGCCCCAGCCCGTGCTTCATCGCCAGCACGTATTCGGCGAGCAGATCGCCTGCATGCTCGCCGACGATCGTGACGCCGAGGATCCGGTCCTTGCCCGGCACGGTCAGCACCTTGACGAACCCTTGCGCGGTGCCGTCGGCAATCGCCCGGTCGAGATCCTCGAGGCCGTACCTCGTGACCTCGTGCGGAATCCCTTGCTCGCTCGCCTCGGTTTCGGACAAGCCGACGCGCGCGACCTCGGGATCGGTGAACGTGGCCCAAGGGATCACCGAATAATCCGCCTTGAATTTCCTGAAGCGGCCGAACAGCGCGTTCACTGCCGCGTACCAGGCCTGGTGGGCGGCGGTGTGCGTGAACTGGAACGGGCCGGCGACGTCTCCGACCGCGAAGATGTTCGGGTACACCGTCTGCAGGTACGCATCGGTCTCGATGGTCTTGCGTGGGCTCATCGGAATTCCCAGCGCCTCGAGCCCGTAGCCGCCGACGCGCGGGCTGCGCCCGACAGCGCACAGCAACTCGTCGAACGGGATGTCGACCTCTCGCTCGCCGTGTCTCGCGACCAGACGCTTGTGCCGATCCTCCACCACCACGCGCACTGCCTGATGACCGGTCAGCACGGCGACGCCGTCGTCGCGCAGCGACGCTGCGACGCGCTCCGACACCTCGGGATCCTCGCGCAGCATCACGCGCGGCGCCATCTCGACCTGCGTGACCCGTGCGCCCAGGCGAGCGAAGCTCTGCGCCAGCTCGCAGCCGATCGGGCCGCCGCCGAGCACGACCAGGCGCCGCGGCAGCTCGGTCAGCCCCCAGACGGTCTCGCTGGTCAGGAAGCCGGCCTCCTTCAGTCCCGGAATCGGCGGCACGAGCGGTTCGGCACCGGCGGCGATCACGATGCTGCGCGTCGTGATCGTCTGCTTGCGCCCGTTCGCCAGCGTGACCTCGACGCTCCACGGGCTGGTGATCCGCGCATGACCCTGCAGCACCTCGACGCCGAGCTGCGTGTAGCGCTCCACCGAATCGTGCGGCTCGATCGCGCGGATCACGCGAGACACGCGTTGCATGACGGCAGCGAAATCGACTTGGCCGCACACGTCCCTGAGGCCCAGCGCGCTGGCGTCTTTCAGCTGCTTCGCGAGCCGGGCCGAGCGGATCAGCGCCTTGCTCGGCACGCAGCCGAAGTTCAGGCAGTCGCCGCCCATCTTGTGGCTTTCGATCAGCGTGACCTTGGCCTTAACCGCGGCTGCGATGTACGCCGAAACCAGGCCGCCCGCCCCGGCACCGATCACGACCAGGTTGCGGTCGTACGACGCCGGGCGGTGCCACTTCGCGTAGACCTTGCGGCGCCGCAGCCAGTCGACGATCGCCTTCGCAATCAGCGGGAACAAACCCAGCAGCACGAAGCTGCCCAGCAGCCCGGGCGACAGGATGTCGGCAGTCGATTCGATCGCCGCGAGCTGCGTTCCCGCATTCACGTACACCGCGGTGCCGGGCAACATGCCGATCTGGCTGACGAGATAGAAGCGCAGCGCGCCGATCGGCGTCAACCCCATCAGCAGATTGACCAGCCAGAACGGGAACAGAGGCACCAGCCGCAGCGTCAGCAGATAGAAGCTGCCGTCCTTGGCGACGCCGGCGTTGATCGGGGCGAGCGACTTGCCGAAGCGCTGCTGCACCGTGTCGCGCAACAGATATCGCGACGCCAGGAATGCGAGCAACGCGCCCAGGCTCGACGCGAACGACACGATCAGCAGCTCGGTGCCGAAGCCGAACATCGCGCCGGCCGCCAGCGTCAGGATCGCCGCGCCGGGGATCGATGCCGCGGCGGCGGCGACGTAAACGGCGAAGAACGCGAGCACCGTCGCGAGCGGCCGCGCCTGATACGCGCCGACGAGCGCATCGCGGCTTGCCTTCAGGTGCTCGAGCGTCAGCAGCCGCCCGAGATCGAAGTGCCGATACGCGACCACGGCAGCGAGCGCGGCCAGGGCCGCGGCGAGCCACAATGCCTTCCTGTTCGACGCAGCCATGTGTGGCTCCCGCGGCCTGCAGACGGCCTCATGTGCCGGACGGACGACGGATCGGGCCTTCCGGGCCGCGACCTTGCGAGCGCCTCTTCGGAACGAGGCGGCTCGACGGTTATTCGCGCGGGAAAGACCTTCGGTTACAGGTCGTGGAGCGCCGACCAGCCCGGCTCGTCGCGATCGAGCATCCGCTTGATCGACGCGAAGAACAGATCGGACTGCTGGCGCTCGCCGTCGATCTGCGCGGCGACTTGCGCGCACAGCGCATCGGGCACCCGCCGCAGCGGCCGCTCGCCGGCCATCTGCCGCGCAAGGGCCTGAAACATGCAGGCCCGCTCCAGATAATAGAGATCGTCGAACGCCCACGCCACCGTCGGGCCGACCACGGTTACCCCGTGGCTCGCCATGAACATCACGTCCTTGCCGCGCAGCTGCGAGGCGATCCGCTCGCCTTCGGCAGCGTCGAGCGCCAGCCCGCGGTACGAATCGTCGTAGGCGACGCGGTTCCAGAACCGCAGCGTGTTCTGGTTGCACCACTCGAGCCGGCCGCCGTCGATCAGCGTCAGCGCGGTCGCGTACGGCATGTGCGTGTGCAGCACCGCCTTGGCCTGCGGATTGAGCCGGTGGATCCAGCTGTGGATGAAGAACGCAGTGGGCTCGAGCGTGTGCCGTCCGTCGAGCACGCGGCCTTCGCCGTCGATCAGCAGGATGTCGGCCGCGGTCAGTTCCGACCAGTGTCGACCCTGCGGATTGATCAGGTAGCGGTCGGGCGCGAGCTCGGTGCTGAAGTGGTTGCAGACGCCTTCGTTCAGGCCGAAGCGCGCTGCGGCCCGCAACGCGGCCGTCAGGTCGATGCGGGCGGCGGCGAGCGAATCGGCGTCGATGCCGGCGACGGTCGCTGCGTTCGGACGTGCGTTCATCGGGGATCCTCCGAGGTGGGTGCGCTCGCCGCGGATTTCTCCCACAGCGTGAAGAAGAAGCGGGCGCCGGCGCCCGGCTGCGCATCGGCCCAGACGCGGCCGCCGTGCCGGCGGACGATCCGCTGCACGGTCGCCAGGCCCACGCCGGTGCCGGGGAATTCGCTGGCGCTGTGCAGCCGCTGGAACACGCCGAACAGGCGGTCGGCGAAGCGCATGTCGAAGCCTTCGCCGTTGTCGCGGATGCAGTAGACCGTCACCGGATCGCTGGAGCTGACGAAGAAGTCGATCTGCGATTGCTCGCGCTTGGACGAATACTTCCACGCGTTGCCGATCAGGTTCTCCAGCACCAGGCGCAGCAGCATCCGGTCGCCGCGCGCCTTCAGCTGCGGCTGCACGCGAATCACGACGTTGCGCTGCGGTTCGCGCGCCTTGAGCTCCTCGGCGATCAGATCGGCGGTGCGCGACAGGTCGACCGGCTCGGCGACGATCGGCTGCCCCGAGATCCGCGACAGCGACAGCAGCGCGTCGATCATCTCGTTCATCCGGGCCGCAGCGCCCAGGATCCGCTGCAGGTGCTCGTGGCCGATGCGGTCGAGCTGCGCCGCGCCGTCCTCCTGCAGCATCCGGGCGAAGCCTTCGACGACGCGAATCGGCGCCCGCAGGTCGTGCGACACC
Source organism: Burkholderiaceae bacterium (assembly GCA_035540315.1). Classification (GTDB taxonomy): domain Bacteria; phylum Pseudomonadota; class Gammaproteobacteria; order Burkholderiales; family Burkholderiaceae_E; genus DATLGW01. The sequence goes on from DATLGW010000395.1 coordinate 9,041, forward strand.
GTGTAGGCGAATGATTCGAGCTCGCGAGCAGTGACCTCGAGCTCGAGCGAGCGCTCGCGCATCCGCCGGCGCAGCTCGACCAGCGCCTGGCTGTCCAGGCGCGCACGCTCGCGCTCGGCGCTGCGGTCGCGCAGCAGCAGCGCTGCCGACGCCGACTGCGCGCCCGCGCCGGCCGGCAGCGGCTCGAGCCGGATCTCGACCTGACGCTGCTCGCCCCAGCGCCGTGCGATGCCGGCTTCGCCGCGCCATTCGCGGCGCTGCTGCAGCGCCTCGGAAATCGTCGCGGCGAGCGCCGTCGAATCCGGCGCGAGCAGCGCGCCCGGCGCCATCGCCATCGCCTCGCTCTCGGACCGGTCGAGCAGCGCACACGCCGCTGCATTGGCCCAGATCACGCGCCAGCCGTGCTCGCTGCGCGGACGCGCCTCGATCCACAGCACCGGCTCGGTGCTGGCGCGCAGCGCCGCGATCGCAAGCCGGCGCGCCCGCTCGTTCAGCGTCTCGGCGCTTGCCTCGCGCGACACGCCGGCATAGCCGGCGAAGCTGCCGTCGGCGGCCAGCCGCGGAATGCCGCTGTCGACGCAGAAAAACGTGCGACCGGTCGAATCGATCCACGAGTACGCGAGTTCGACGAACGGCTCGCGTCGCTCGAGCGCCTCGCGATGCGTGTCCCAGCTGCCGCCGTCGAGCCGCACCGCCGCGTCGTCCCAGCGGCTGCGGCCGAGCTTGCCCCGCAGCGGCGACGCGCTGGCGCCGTCGTCGATCCGGGTGAACACGCCGCGCGCATCCTGCTCCCAATACACGTCGCGCGACAGCAGCTGCGTAACGCCGATCCTGCCGTCGCGATCGGCGAGCAGCTCGCCGGCCTGCGCGCGCCAGCGGCCCAGCCGGTTGATCGCGCGCGCCAGATCGGCCCATTCGGCCGGCCCGCGCTCGGGCAGGTGCGGCGCGGGATCGCCGGCGGCGATCCGCGCCGCGGCCGCGGCGGCATCGATCGCCGGCCGCGCCAGCCGCCGGGCCGCCCAGGCCGCCAGCGCGAGCGCGAGCGCGAACGCCGGGACCAGCCAGCGCAGCGCGCTGGCAAGCTGATCGGCGACGCCGCGAGCGATCGGCCAGCTCGCGATCAGCAACCGGTGCTCGTCGATCGGCGCATAGCCGACGATGCGCTCGCCGCCGCCGGCGCTGCTCAGCAGCCCGCCGCTGCGCTCGAGCGTCGCGCGCGCGATCGTCTCGTGCTCCCCGGACAGCGCGTCGGCACCGGTGCCGAGACGCTCGATCACGTCACCTGCGTTGTCGACGATCAGCGCCGCGGCTGCCGGAC
>DATLGW010000396.1:0-11136 GCA_035540315.1 Burkholderiaceae bacterium
CGCCGGCTCGGCCTCGCTGGTGCAGCGGCCGACCGACGCGCGCGACGAGTTGATCGATGCGATCGACCGGCTTCAGCTGCAGCGCGCGACCGCGACCGGCAGCGGACTGCTGGTGGCGCTCGCGACGATCTTTCCCGATCACGAGATCGACGTCGAGACCCGGGTGCTGGGCCCGCGGACGGTCCGCGATCATGCGCGCGGCGCGATGCCGCAGCGCCCGGTCGCCAAACCCTTCGACCCGGTCGCCCCCGGCTCGTACGGCTCGGCCGTGATCGTCCTGCTCAGCGACGGCCGCCGCACGACCGGCCCCGACCCGCTCGAGGTCGCGAAGATGGCCGCCGACCGGGGCGTGCGGGTCTATACCGTCGGCTTCGGCACGCTCGACGGCGCCAGCTCCGGCTTCGACGGCTTCTCGATCTACATGCGGCTGGACGAACCGACGCTGAAGGCGATCGCGGAGATCACGCGCGGCGAATACTTCCATGCGACCAGCGCAACCGAGCTGCGCAAGATCTACGAAACGCTGAGCTCGCGGCTCGTGGTCGAGAAGGAAAGCACCGAGGTCTCCGGGATGATCGCCGCATTCGCGGCGCTGCTGATGGCGCTGGCCGGGCTGCTGTCGCTGCGCTGGTTCAGCCGGCTCGCCTGACGCCACCGCGCTCACCTGCGAACGCTGTACATCTGCTCGGGCAGCCAGGTCGCGAGCCGCGGGTACGAGAACACCAGCGCGACCGCCAGCAGCTGGATGATCACGAACGGAATGATTCCGCGGTAGATGTGCGGCGTCGTGATCGCCGGCGGCGCGATCCCCTTCACGTAGAACAGCGTGAAGCCCACCGGCGGCGTCATGAACGACGTCTGCAGGCACACCGCGAACAGCACGACGAACCACACGTCGTTCAGCCCGGCCGCCTTGACGACCGGCGCGACCAGCGGCAGCAGGATCAGCGTGATCTCGAGCCAGTCGAGGAAGAATCCGGCCGCGAACGCCATCAGCAGAATGACGATCACCAGGCCTTCCGGTCCGAACGGCAGCGACTTAAGCATGTGCGCGACCAGGTCGTCGCCGCCGAGCGATCGCAGCACCATCGCGAATGCGGTGGCGCCGATGAAGATGCCGAAGATGAACGACGTCGTGTACATCGTCTCGCGCGATACTTCGGCCAGCATCCGCAGCGAGAAACGCCGGTTCAGCGCGGCGAGCAGCGTCGCGCCCAGCGCGCCCATGCCGGACGCCTCGGTCGGCGTGGCCACGCCGCCGAAAATCGACCCCAGGACTGCCAGGATCAGCAGCGCCGGCGGCACGACTGCGAGCAGCGTCTGACTGATCTCCGCAGCCGTGAGCCGCCCCGCGGGCGGCGGCGCGGGCGCCAACACCGGCTTCACGTGCGCCAGGATCACGATGTATCCGATGTACAGCAGCGCCATGAGCAGCCCCGGGATCACCGCGCCCATGAACAGGTCGCCGACCGGCATCGACAACTGGTCGGCCATGATCACCAGCATGATGCTCGGCGGGATCAGGATGCCGAGCGTGCCGGAGGCGCCGACGACGCCCGACGCGAGCGCCGGCGAGTAGCCGCGCTGCATCATGACCGGGAACGCGAGCGTGCCCAGCAGCACGACCGATGCGCCGACGATGCCGGTGGACGCGGCCAGCATCACGCCGATGATCACCACCGTGATCGCCAGCCCCCCGCGCAGCCGGCCGAACACCTTGACGAAGTTGGTCATCAGGTTTTCGGCCACGCCGGAGCGGTCGAGCATCAGCCCCATGAAGATGAACATCGGCAGCGCGACCAGCACCCAGTTCTCCATCACCGCCCAGGTCCGGTCGACGATGATCGCGAAGTTCGCGAAGCTTCGCATCAGGAACGTGTCGACGCCGAGCTCGTTCAGCGCGATCGCGCCGACGCCGAACCACAACGCGATGCCGGCGAGGATCCACGCGATCGGAAAGCCGGTGAAGATCAGGCCGATGAAGGCCACGAACATCAGGACGACGATGATCTCGAAGGTTTCCACGGCTTCAGGCCCTGCCGCCGTCCGACGGCGGCAGCGCGCGCGGCACGCCGTACAGCAGCGTCGTGCAGCGCGTGATTCGCGAGAACGCGACGATCGCGATCAGCGCGAATCCGATCACGAGGAACGACTTGATCGCCCACCGGTACGGCAGGCCGCCCGGCGCGACCGACACTTCGGCCAGCCGCCACGACGTCGCGACGAACGGCGCCGACTGGTACGCCACCAGCAGCGCGAACGGCAGCAGGAACAGCGTCAGCCCGATCAGCTCGATCCATGCGCGCCGGCGCAGCGACCAGTGCTCGGCGAGCGCGTCGACCCGCACGTGGCGATCGACCTCGATGCAGTAGGAGATCCCGATCATGAAGCCGATCGAGTAGATGTGCCACTGGATCTCCTCGAGCATCACCGAGCCGCGGCCGAAGCCGTAGCGCAGCGTGACCTGCAGCACGATCACCGCCATCAGCAGCGGCCACAGCCACTTCGCGATCTCCCCGGCGCGGACGATGAAACGGTCCAGCGTGCGCGAGAACCGGTTGTGCGGCAGCACGAATCCGTGCGGCAGCGCCGCCTCGACCGGATCCGGAGAGCCGGTCGGGGGCGGCACTGTGCTGTCGCTGGGAGCGGACACGTCGTGTGGTCGGCGCGCGCTGCGCGAGCGTCACGCGCGGCGCGAGCGCCGCGGCGTCGGCAGTCGCACCGCAAGCGCGAAGATCACTTCCAGTCGCGCGGCAGGTATCCGAGCTCCTTCCACAGCCGGTGTTCCTGCTGGAACTTGCGCTGCGAGTCGTACACCTTCTTGAACATCGGGTCCTTCGCCGATTCCTCGGCCATCACCTCGTCGGTCGCCTTGTGGAACGCGCGCAGCACCGGCTCGGGCAGCTTGACCGCGGTCACGCCTTCCTTCTTGAAGCGCTCGATCGCCGCGGCCTGCAGCGCTTCGGCCTTGGCCATCGCCATCGTGACGCCGGCAGTGCAGACGGTTTCGATCATCGCCTGGGTCTGCGGCTTGAGCTTGTCCCACGCCGGCTTGTGGATGTACAGGAACTGCGACGTCGACGGCTGATGCCAGCCCGGCAGGTGATAGAACTTCGCGACCTTGTAGAAGCCCAGCTGCTCGTCGACGGTCGGCAGCGAGAATTCGGTCCCGTCGAGCACGCCGCGCTCGAGCGCCTGGAACAGCTCGCCGCCCGGCAGCAGCGTGACCGACATCCCGACTTTCTGCGCGACTCTGCCCCCCAGCCCCGCCGCGCGGAACTTCAGCCCCTTCAGCTGATCGACGCTCTTGATCTCGAACTTGAACCAGCCGGCCGCCTCGGGCGCGATCGTGCCGCAGAACACCGGATGCACGTTGTGCGGCGTGTACAGCTCCGCGAGCAGCTCCTTGCCGCCGCCGAAGTAGAACCACGCGATGTACTCCGCCGGCTCGAGCCCGAACGGCATCGCGCCGAACAGCGCCGAAGCCGGCACCTTGCCGATCTCGTAGCCCATCCACGTATAGCCGGCCTCGACCTTGCCCGCGCTGACGTTGTCGAACACGGCAAGCGCGGGAATCAGTCTTCCGGGCTCGAACACCTGCAGCCGGATGTCGCCGCCGCTGATCTTCGCCAGCTGCTCGGCGACCCACGGCATCGTGTCGCCGAGCGCCGTGAGGTTCGAGCCGAACGCCATCGGCACGCCCCAGCGGATCTTGTCCTGGGCGATCGCCGAAGAGCTCGCCGCGAAGCCGGCGGCCGCGACGGCGGCCGCGACCGCAACGCGAGCAAACGCATGCCTGAGTGCCATTTCCCCGTCCCTCCTCTCGTTTCCTTTGATGAGTCGTGGCCAGTGCGCGTCCGCGCCCCCTTTGGCGCCCCACCCGGCCCAGCGGAGTCTAGCGATTTTTTTCTGCGCCAGCCATGATTTCGCGGCGATTGCCGCATGCAGCGCGGCCCGGCTATAGTGGCCGCCGGAGGAGAGGAGAACATGGGCGCAGGCAACGCCGCACTCGACGCATATCTGGCCAGGCCCTGGCTGCGGCATTACGCCGCCGGCGTACCCGACCGCATCGACGTGCCGCGCCAGTCGGTACCGGAGCTGTTCGACCAGGCATGCGCGGCCGAGCCGCAGCGCGCCGCGCTGGTGTTCCACGGCCGCAGCGTCAGCTACGGCGAGCTGCACGACTCGGTGCAGCGGCTGGCCGCGGCGCTGGCGGCGCTGGGCGTGCGCAAGGGCGATCGCGTCGCGCTGTACCTGCTGAACAGCCCGCAATTCGTGATCGCGTATTTCGCGGTGCTCAAGTGCGGCGCCGTCGTCACGACGATCAGCCCGATCTACACCAGCCACGAGCTTCGCTATCAGCTGCGCGACAGCGGCGCCCGCGCGATCGTGTGCCAGGACATCCTGCACGACAAGGTCGTGCGCAGCGGCGCCGAGCTCGATCTGGAGATCGTCACCCGCATTGCCGACTATCTGCCGACGCTGCGGCGGATGCTCGCGAGCGGGCCGCTCGCGCGGCTGGTGCCGTCACTGAACGTCGGCGCACCGAAGATTGCGCCGGCACCGCACCGGCACTGGCTGCAGGACCTGCTGAAGCGGCATCCGCCCGAGCCGCCGGCGGTACCGATCGATCCCGACACCGACCTTGCCGCACTGCCGTACACCGGCGGCACCACCGGCAATCCGAAGGGCGTGATGCTCACGCACCGCAACCTGGTCGCCGCCCGCACGGCAGTGCAGGCGGCCTTTCCGCAATTCGAGTCGGGCAAGGAAGTCGTGCTGGCATTCCTGCCGTTCTTCCACATCTACGGCCAGGTCGCGATCATGCTGAACGGGCTCGCGCAGCGCAGCCTGCTGGTGCTGTTCACGACGCCGGACACCGAGCAGATCCTGGCCGCGATGGAGCGCTACCGCGCGACGATCTTCTATGGCGTGCCGACGCTGTACGAATACCTGAAGGACCACAAGGACACCGACAAGGTCGACTGGCGGCGACTGAAGCTGCTGGTGTCGGGCGCCGACACGCTGCACGAATCGACGATGGCGGCGTGGTCGCGCCGGACCGGCTCGTCGATCACCGAAGGCTACGGGATGACCGAGACCTGCGCCGCCAGCCACGTGAACCCGCCGGGCCGCGTGAAACCCGGTTCGTTCGGCGTCCCGGTGCCGGGCGTCGATGCCGCAATCGTCGATCCCGACACCGGCGAAGCCGTGCCGGTCGGTCAGACCGGCGAGCTGATCGTCGCCGGCCCGAACGTGATGCGCGGATACTGGAACCATCCAGGCGAGACCGCGAGCACGTTCATCGAGCGCGCCGGCCGGCGCTGGCTGCGCACCGGCGACATCGTGCGGATGGACGACGAGGGTTACTTCCACTTCCACGACCGCTCGAAGGACCTGATCAAGTACAAGGGACACTCGGTGTTCGCGAAGGACATCGAGGACGTGCTGTACGCGCATCCGCAGGTGAAGGCCGCCGGCGTCATCGGCGTGCCCGACCCGGCGGTCGGCCAGCGGATCAAGGCGATCGTCGTGCTGCAGACCGATGCGCGCGGCAAGGTCGGCGAGGACGACATCCGAACGTACTGCCGCGAGCGGCTGGCGGAATACAAGGTACCGCACATCGTCGAGTTCCGCGGCGAGCTGCCGAAGACCGACGTCGGCAAGGTGTCGCGGCGCGAACTGCGGGAAGAGCATGCCTGAGCAGCCGTTCTTCCGCGTCGAGAACCTGACCAAGCGCTTCGGCGGCCTGGTCGCAGTCAACAACATCAGCTTCGAGCTGCGCCGCGACCAGATCGTCGGCCTGATCGGACCGAACGGATCGGGCAAGACGACGCTGCTGCGACTGATCACCCGGATCCTGAAGCCCGACAGCGGCCGCATCATCTTCCAAGGCGAGGACATCACTGCGCTGAAGACGTGGGAGGTCGCGAACCTCGGGATCGCCGGCACGTTCCAGCTGATGCGCCCGTTTCGCCACCTGCCGGTGATCGCGAACGTGATGGTGCCGTTGCTCGCGCCCCGGGCGAGGAGCCGCAGCGAGTGGGTGAAGCGGATCGAAGCGCGCGCGCTCGAGGCGCTCGAATTCGTCGGAATCGGAGAGCTCGCGCTCGAGTCGGCATCGGGCCTATCACAGGGGGAGCTCAAGCGGCTGGAGCTGGCGCGGGCGATCGCGACCGAGCCCGAGCTGCTGCTGATCGATGAGCCGCTGGGCGGAATCGGCCCGGTCGATTCGGAGCTGCTGGTGAAATCGATCCGCCGGATCCACAAGGGCGGCCGCTACGGGCGCCTCCATTCGGAGGGTCCCGCGGTGCTGATGATCGAGCACAAGCTCAAGGAGCTGATGTCGATCGTCGATCGCGTCATCGTGCTCGACCACGGCGAGAAAATCGCCGACGGCGCCCCGGCCGACGTGATTCGCGACCCCAAGGTGGTCGAGGCCTACCTGGGCAGCGGCGGCTACGGGCAGCCGGCAGCGCCCGCCGACGACGCAACGGGCGGAGCGCCGCATGCCGCTGCTTGAGGTCAAGGACCTGGGCGTCCGCTACGACAAGGCCGTGATCCTAAACGGCGTGTCGCTGTCGGTAGACACCGGCGAGTTCGTCGGCATCGTCGGGCCGAACGGCGCCGGCAAGTCCACCGTGCTGCGCGCGGTGTCGGGGCTGATCCGGCTCGAGGAGAAGATGGCGCGCGGCACCCGCGGCCAGATCGTGATCGACGGCGAAATCCGCTTCGCCGGCGAACGGATCGACCGGCTGCAGCCGCACGAGATCCGGATGCGCGGGTTTGCGCTGTGCCCGTCGCGGCAGCGGCCGTTCCGGGAGTTGACCGTGCTCGAGAACCTGCAGGCGGGAGCCCACCTGGCCCGCGATGCCGCCGCGAGCCGCCGCAGGCTCGACCATTGCTTCGCGCTGTTCCCGCGACTGGCCGAGCGCAAGGACCAGCTCGCCGGCACGTTGTCGGGCGGCGAGCAGCAGATGCTGGCGATCGGCCGCGCGCTGATGTACGACGCGAAGCTGTTCGCGATCGACGAGCCGTCGCTCGGGCTGGCGCCGCGGATCCGGGAGGAAGTCTTCCGGATCATCGCCCGGATCCATGCCGAAGGGATTCCGGTGCTGGTCGTCGAGCAGGAGGTGGGCCAGGTGTTCCGGCTCGCCCACCGCAACTACGTGCTGTCGCAGGGACGCGTCTGGGGCCACGGCCCGGGCAGCACGCTGATGGCCGACGAGTCGCTGCGCGCGTGTTACCTCGGCATGGTCTGATCCGCGCGAGCTGGTCGGCTCGGCCCGAATCGCCCCGCCCGAAGCGCTGGAACGCTACTGCCGAACCGATTCGCGCGACGCGACCGGCGGCGCGGTCGATCGCGGGCTGTCGGTGGGCGCCAGCGGCGCCGAGCAGACCCGGCAGGTCGAGCGCCATCTCGGATTGCGCTGCTTGCAGCGCGGGCACAGCGTCTCGATCGCGTCGCGCAGCCGGCGCGCGAGCCCGCGCGGCATGAACAGCAGCACCAGCAGCACGATCACGCCGAAGAAAAGCAGCCGGCGCTCGCCGAACGCCTGGAATCCGCCGAACCACTCGGTCAGCGGATACAGCAGGAACACGGCGATCACCGGACCCCAGATCGTCGCGATTCCGCCGAAGATCCCCCAGATCACGACCTGGAACGACAGCGCGGTCTCCAGCAGGAACGGCGCAGCGATTCGCAGGTAGTGCGCCAGCAACGCACCGGCCACGCCGGCGGCGAATGCCGAGATCGCGAACGCGGCGATCTTGTAGCGCGGCGTGTTGATTCCCGACGCGCGCGCGGCGATCTCGTCGTCGCGAATCGCGTGCAGCACCAGCCCGAAGCGCGATTCGGCCAGCTTCCAGATCGCGAACACCAGTACCAGCATCGAGACGACCGCGATGTAATAGTTCGCGACCGGACTGCGGGCCAGGCGCGGCACGCCGTAGACGCCGAGCTCGCCGCCGGAGAAGTCCGGGAACGCGAGCAGCACGCCGGTGCCGATCAGCGGAAACGCGAGCGTCGCCAGCGACAGGTAGGGCCCGCGCAGCCGCAGGCAGATGTAGCCGATCGCCACGCCGATCAGCGTCGCCAGCGCCGTGCCGATCACCAGCGACACCCACGGCGGCAAGCCCAGCCGCAGCGCCAGCAGCGCCGACGTGTAGGCACCGGCGCCGAAGAACAGCGCATGGCCGAAATTCACCTGCCCCGAGTAGCCCGACAGCAGATCCCAACTGGCCGCGAAGATCGCGAAGATGCAGGTCAGCGCGATCACGCGCAGCACGTACGGGTCGTCCCAGACCCACGGCAGCGCCAGCAGCGCGACCACCCAGACGAGCACCAGCGTGCGCGACGGCAGCACGAGCACCTCGCGGGTCAACTGCTGCCAACCGCGCCGCAACCAATACATCAGCGCTCGTCCTCGAACGCGACGCCGTACAGGCCGGCGGGCCGGACCATCAGCACCAGGATCGCGATCGTCAGCGCGACTGCGCCCTTCAGGAACGCGCCGGCGGGAACGGCGAACACCGTGAACGCTTCGACGAATCCGATCACGAACGCGCCGATCACGCTGCCCTTGACGCTGCCGAGCCCGCCGATCACGACGATCGCCAGCAGCGTCACCAGCGGCCCCAGCCACATCAGCGGATCGACGACGTAGACCGGCGCGACGATCACGCCGGCGACCGCCGCCAGCGCGACCGACAGCGCGATCGTCGCGAGCGCGACGCGGCCGACGTCCATGCCCATCACGCTGGCGATCTCGAGATCGTTCGCGGTCGCGCGGATCGCGAGCCCCATCTTCGTGCGGTACAGCACGTACCAGACGATCGCCAGCATCACTGCCGCGACCACCAGGATCACGAAGCGCTGATACGCGATGCTGACGCCGGCGATGTGGATCACCCCCTCGAGCGTCGAAGGCACCCCGAGGTAATGGCCGCCGTAGGCCAGCAGCATCAGCTCCTGCAGGATCGTTGCCAGCGCAATCGTCGCGATCAGCACCGCGGCCACGTGCTCGCGCAGCGGCTCGATCACGAGCTTGTACGCGAGGACCGAAAATGCAGTGACCGCGACGACCGCGATCACCGCTGCCGGCACGAGCGGCAAACCGACCAGCACCAGCAGCGTGTAGAACGCATACGCACCCAGCATGTAGAACGCGGTGTGCGCGATGTTGACGATCCGCGCGACGCCGAAGATCAGCGAGAAGCCGATCGCCAGCAGCGCATAGACGCTGCTGTTGATCAGGCCCGAGATCAGGATGTCCTGGAACACGCGCGCGGGCCGCCGGCGCATGCGCCGGCGGCGGCTCGGGATCGGTTATTGCGCGCGCTGCCGCGCCGGCAGGCGCACCGGCTGCATTCCCTTGATGTCCGGCGGCCAGAATGCGACTTTCTTGCCGTCCTGCCACTGCACGCCGATGCCGCTGGCCTTGTCCAGGCCCCAGATCGGGTCGTGGCGCTTGTCGAACTCGACCACCCCGCCGGCGCCGACGTAGCTCATCTTCTCGAGCACCGGCACCAGATCGTCGGCTTTCGTCGAATTCGCCTTCTCGATCGCCTCCTTGAGCATCATGATCGCGTCGTGGGTCGCCGCGGTGTAGGTCGGCGCCTTGCCGAAGCGCTGCGTGTACGCCCGAACCCATTCGACGGTCTTCGGCGTCCGGTGGACCTCCGAGTACGTGTCCAGCGTCGACACGAACTGTGCGCGCCCGGCCGTCGCGTTCCAGTACTCGTCCTTCTGCGCCTCGACGTTGATGCCGAACGCGACTGCGCGCATGTTGCGCTCGCCCATCTGGCGCCCCAGCACGATGCCGACCGGTCCCGAAACGAACGTGAACACGATGTCGGCATCGGCACGCTCGATCGCCGACAGCTCGGCCGTCACGTCGGTGGCCACCGGCGACGGCTGCCACAGGCCGACCATCTCCATCTTCATCGCGGGCAGGTTCTTGCGGGCTGCGGCGATCAGCGGCTCGGTCCACACCGCCTTCTCGGCGACCACCGCGATCCGCGGCGTTTCGGTGCCGAAGTGCTTGCGCACCTCGCCTGCGATCGTGTTCAGGATCGAGAACACCGAGCGGCCGAGGTCGGTGCTCTTGTTCGGCGAAAACCGGAACCAGTACTTGTAGCGGTTGTGATCGCGCTCGACCCGCAGCCCGAGCTCGTCGTGGGCGGCGCCCACGCCGATGAACAGGCGCTTGTTGTCCATTGCTATCTCCTGCATCGCCAGCACCGCCTCGGAGCGGAAGCCGCCGATCAGGTAGTCGACGCGATCCCGGGTGATCACCCGCTCGACCGCGTTCGTCGCATCCGGTACCGACAGCATCTCGTTGGTGTCGGCGCGGACCAGCTCGACCATCATCTTCTTGCCGCCGACGTTGATGCCGCCGGCCTTGTTGATCGTGTCGCGCGCCATCTCGGCGCCGTTCCAGTGATGCTCGCCCTGCACGAACGCCATCGGGCCGAGGATCGCGATCTTGACCGTGCCCTGCGCCGACGCGAGCGGCGCGAGCGCGGCCAAGGTGAACGCGGCAACGATTCCACGCAGCATGGCTTGTCTCCTTCCGTCGATTTCCCGACGCCGGAATTTCGGCTCGGGTCCTTCTTGCGAACGCGGCCATGTTGCCAGTGCGCCCCGCGGCTGTCCACAGCGCCGGCCGCCCACCGAGCGAGCCGCTCCGCCCGCCCCGCGTTCCGTCCGCGGCGGGCCGCGGCACGAATGCCACGCGCTGCGCCACCCGGGCCGCCGCGCATCCGGCCGCGACCACCGCCGATGCCGTGGCCGATCGCGAACGCGTCGGTCCGCGGCATGCTCTCGGCATGACGTCCAACGCATCGTTCCGTCGGCGGCTCATCGCGGGGCTCGTGCTGGCGCTCGCGGGCGCCGCCGGCGCGCAGCCGCCGCACGAAGTCTCGGCTCCACTGCCGCTTCGGCTGGTCATCGCCCCGCTGGCGGCGCCGCCCCAGTGCGGCATCTCGCAAGCCGATCTGGACGAGCCGATGCGAGCGCTCGCGCGGCGCTGGCCGATGCAGTCGATCCCCGCCGCGACGTCCGTCGCCGAACCGGCGGCGCTGCACTTGAGCGTCTGGCTGAACCCGGCAAAAGGCGGCGGCTGCCATTACGAC
>DATLGW010000397.1:0-4981 GCA_035540315.1 Burkholderiaceae bacterium
GTACGGGCTCGACTCGAGTCCCGGATAGTTGACCCACGCGACCGCCGGATGCTGCGCGAGAAACTCCGCGACCCGCTGCGCATTCTGCACGTGGCGGTCCATCCGCACCGGCAGCGTCTCGATCCCCTGCAGCAGCAGCCATGCCGACAGCGGCGCCAGCGTCGGCCCCAGCGTGCGCGCGGTCTCCATCCGCGCGCGCATCGTGAAGCCGAAGTCGCCGAAGGTCTCGTAGAAGCGCACGCCGTGATAGCCGCGCGACGGCTCGGTCATGCCGGGGAACTTGCCGTTGTCCCACGGGAACTTGCCTGATTCGACGACGACGCCGCCCATCGTCGTCCCGTGGCCGCCGAGGTACTTCGTGACCGAGTGCACGACGATGTCAGCGCCATGCTCGATCGGCCGGCACAGGTACGGCGATGCGAGCGTGTTGTCCACCACCAGCGGAATTCCGTGCGAGCGCGCGATCGCACCGACTGCCGCGATGTCGAGCACGTTCAGCCGCGGGTTCGCGATCGTCTCCGCGAACAGCGCCTTCGTGTTCGGCTTCAGCGCGCGGCGGAAGTTCTCCGGATCGTCGGGCTCGACGAACGTGCACTCGATTCCGAACTTCGCGAACGTGACGCCGAACTGCGAGTACGTGCCTCCGTACAGCGTGTTCGCCGCGACCAGGTGGTCGCCCGCCTGCAGCAGCGTCAGCATCGCCGTCATCTCGGCGGCCATGCCGCTGGCAGTCGCGAGCGCCGCCCGGCCGCGCTCGAGCGCCGCGACGCGCTCCTCGAGCACCGCGACCGTCGGATTCGACAGGCGCGAATACACGTTGCCGAACGTCTGCAGGTTGAACAGGCTCGCCGCGTGTTCGGCCGAATCGAACACGAACGACGTCGTCTGATAGATCGGCACCGCGCGAGCGCCGGTCGCCGGATCCGGAATCTGGCCGGCGTGCAGGCACAGCGTTTCGATGCCGTAGTCGCGATCGGGCATGCTGGGATCTCCGTGAGCGCAGCCGCGATCGCGCAGCGCGCGGCCTGCGGCCTCGGCTATCGTAGCAGCAGCACGCAGCCGCAGCCGCAGCGCGAGGCGTCAGCGCGAGGCCGCCCCCGCGCGCTCAGCGCGCGGTGTAGCCGCCGTCCACGACCAGTTCGCTGCCGGTCACGAACTTCGATTCGTCCGATGCCAGATAGACGACCGCCCAGGCGATGTCGTCGGGCTCGCCGACGTGGCCCAGCGGATGCATCGCGTCGACCGCGCGGCGCATCGTGTCGACGTCGCCGAGCGACTTCAGGTGGTTCTCGACCATCGGCGTCCAGATGAACCCCGGGTGCACCGAGTTCACGCGGATCCGGTCGGGCGCGTAGATCAGCGCGTCGTTCTTGCTCATCAGCCGCACCGCGCCTTTGGACGCGTGGTACGGCGGCACGTCTGCGGCCCCGATCAGGCCGTAGATCGACGACAGGTTGATGATGCTGCCGCCGCCCGCCGACTTCAGGTGCGGCACCGCGTGCTTGGTGCAGAAGAACACGCCCTTGACGTTGACCGCCTGGACCCGGTCCCACTCGGCCTCGGTCAGCTCGTGCGTCGGCTTGTTCGCGCCCGAGATGCCGGCGTTGTTGACCAGCACGTCGAGCCGGCCGAAGTGCGCGACCGTCGCGGCGATCGCGCGCGCGACGTCGTGCTCCGACGCGACGTTCGCATGCCAATAGCGGACCCGCAGCCCGCGCTGCGCCAGCTGCGCCGCCAGCGCCTCGCCGTCGCCGTCGAGAATGTCCAGGATCGCGACCGCCGCACCCTGCTCGGCCAGCCGCTCGACGCAGGCGCGACCGATCCCGACGGCGCCTCCGGTGACGATCGCGACCTTCGAATCGACACGTTTCATCGATGCCTCCATTTGAACGCCCGGTCGATGCTAGCGGGCTGGCGGCAAGCGGCATTGAGCCAGGTCAAACGCAGGCTGACGATCCAACCGATCGCTCAATACGCGAGCCAGCGCGGCCGCTTCGCCGACACGATCTTCGTGTTGACGCCCGCCCAGTTCAGCCCGCCGAACAGCCGCGCATGTTCGATCTTCATGCAGCGGTCCATCACCGAATCGAGCCCGTGCTCGCGCACGTAGGCGTCGGCCTCGAGGTTGACGACGCCGATCTGCTGCCATAGCGCCTTCGCGCCGATCTCCACCGCCTGCCTCGCGATCGGCATCACGTCCTGCGTGCGCCGGAACACGTCGACGACGTCGACCGGCTCGGGAATGTCCTTCAGCGATCCGTAGCAGCGCTCGCCCAGGATCTCCGGGTAGCGCGGGTTGACCGGAATGATCCGGTAGCCGTGCTCCTGCAGGTATTTGGCGGCGAAGTAGCTCGGCCGGTACCAGTCGGCCGACAACCCCACGATCGCGATCGTGCGGCAGGTGCCGAGAATCCGGCGCAGCGTTTCAATGTCCGACACGGGCAGGCTCCGTCGCGCGTGCGCGCGTTTGTTATCCTTGGCGCCCTCGTCGCCGGGCACCGCGTGTGCCGACAAGCCTAATATGAAACTCGCCACCCTCAAAGACGGCAGCCGCGACGGTCAGCTCGCCGTCGTTTCGCGCGATCTCGCGACCGCGCACATCGCCGACGGCATCGCGCCGACCCTGCAGCGCGCGCTCGACGACTGGGGCTTCATCTCGCCGCAGCTGCAGGATCTGTACGACGCGCTGAACGCAGGCAAGACCCGGCACGCGTTCGCGTTCGATCCGACGCGTTGCGCATCGCCGCTGCCGCGTGCGTACCAGTGGGCCGACGGCTCGTCGTACGTCAATCACGTCGAGCTGGTGCGCCGCGCCCGCAAGGCGGACATGCCCGACACCTTCTGGCACGACCCGCTGATGTACCAGGGCGGCTCCGACGACTTCCTGGGCCCGACCGACGACGCGCCGTTCGCGTCCGAGGACTGGGGGATCGACTTCGAAGCCGAGGTCGCGGTCGTCGTCGACGACGTTGCGATGCAGTCGGCGCCGGCCGAATGTGCCGAGCGGATCCGGCTGCTGATGCTCGTCAACGACTGGAGCCTGCGCAACCTGATTCCGCCCGAGCTCGCGAAGGGGTTCGGCTTCTTCCAGGGCAAGCCTTCGACCGCGTTCGGCCCGGTCGCCGTGACACCCGACGAGCTCGGCGACGCCTGGCGCGACGGCAAGGTGCACCTGCCGATGCTGTGCCACTGGAACGGCGCGAAGGTCGGCGAGGCCGACGCCGGCGTCGACATGGTGTTCGACTTCCCGCAGCTCGTGGCCCACGTGGCAAAGACCCGCAACGCGCGTGCGGGCTCGATCATCGGATCGGGAACGGTGTCGAACAAGGATCCGAGCAAAGGCTACTCGTGCATCGCCGAAGTGCGGGCGCTCGAGATGATCGAGCACGGCGGGCCGCGCACCGGCTTCATGAAGTTCGGCGACCGCATCCGGATCGAGATGCTCGACGGGAATGGCCAATCGGTGTTCGGCGCGATCGAGCAGCAGGTCGTGCGGCATGCGCGCTGACGCAGCTGCTCGGACGACCCCGCCTGGATGATCGGCATTATTGACGATCCTGCACGGCGGCACTGACAATGCCGGCACGTCGGGTCGCCGGCGAAGGAGGAGACGCATGAGCCAGGATCAGCTCGACCGGAATCGCCGGCGCGTATTGGCCGGTGGCGTCGTTGCGCTTGCGGGCGCCGGCGCCGTTCCGCGGGCGTTCGCCCAGGCGGCCAGCGGATCCGCGCAGCCCAAGCCGCTGCCGCCCTACGTCAGCTGGAAGGATCCGCAACATCTGATCGTCCACACCGCGACGACGATCGAGACGAAGCGAACTGCATTCGGCACCAGCATCGTCACGCCGGCAGACCGGCTGTACATCCGCAACAACCTGCCGGCGCCCGACGTGGCGATCGTCGCCGATCGCGACGCATGGCAGTTCGCGGTCGAAGGCGTGGGCCAGCCGCGCACGCTGACGGTCGGCGAGCTCAAGACGATGGGAATCGAAACGGTCGCGATGGTGCTGCAGTGCTCGGGCAACGGCCGCGGCTATTTCCCGAGCAAGCCCAGCGGCACGCCGTGGAAAGTCGGCGCGGCCGGTTGCCTGATTTGGAGCGGCGTCCCGGTGCGAACGGTCGTCGAGGCGCTCGGCGGCGTGAGCTCGGGAAGACGCTTCATGACCGGCACCGGCGGCGAGTCCCTGCCCGAAGGCATCGATCCGAAGCGCGTGATCGTCGAGCGCTCGATGCCGCTCGAGGCGATGGGCGACGCGCTGCTCGCCTGGGAGATGAACGGCGAGCCGGTCCCGCACGCGCACGGCGGGCCGCTTCGGCTGATCGTTCCCGGCTACAGCGGCGTCAACAACATCAAATACATCAAGCGGCTCGCATTCACCGAATCCGAGAGCGACGCGGCGATCCAGCGCACCGGCTACCGGATGTCGCCCCCCGGCAGCAAGGGCGATCCGTCGCAGCCGTCGGTCTGGCAGATGGACGTGAAATCGTGGATCAACGCGCCGGCGCCGGAAGCCGCTCCCGTTCGTGCCGGTCAGGTGCAAATCCACGGCGTGGCGATGGGCGGGATGCATGCGGTGCGGCGCGTGGAGGTCTCCACCGACGGCGGCGAACGCTGGACCGAGGCGCGGCTCGTCGGCCCCGATCTCGGCCGCTACGCATGGCGACAGTTCGTGCTGCCGGCACGGCTGGCGGCCGGAGAGCATCTGATCGCATCCCGCGCGACCGACGTCAACGGCAACGTGCAGGTCGAGACGACGCCAGAGAATACGGGCGGGTACCTGAACAGCGGCTGGCGCGCCCATGCATTGAGGATCACCGTCGCTTGAGCGTCGCGCAGACGAGCGCAATCGCGGCGGCCGCGACGCAGCGGCGCCGACCGGGGCTTCGCGTGCTGAGCATGGCTTTGCTCGCATCGGCCGCGAACGTCGCCGGCGCCGCCGAGCCGGCCGGCAAGGAGCTGTTCCTGAAGGTCGCGCCGCCT
>DATLGW010000398.1:0-1701 GCA_035540315.1 Burkholderiaceae bacterium
ATGCTGGTGTATCGCACCTACGCCGACCCGCGCTTCGTCGATCTGACGCTCGACCCGAACGACCGCACGCCGGGGGGCAACCGGGGGCGCGGCAATCCGCGGGCGCTGAACTACGGCGTCAACAACCTGGGCCGCTACACGTCGCTGACCGCGTGGATGTCGCAGTGGTCGCTCGACTCGCACGTCGACGGCCCGCGCAACCTGGCTAACACGTCGGTGCCGGTGCTGCACCTGGAATACACCGCCGACGGCTCGATCTTTCCGTCGGACGTCGCGTCGTGGAACGCGGCCGCCGGGCAGCGGCTCGAGCATCATCGGATCCTCGAGGGCACGCATTATCTGTCCGGCCAGCCCAAGCTCATCGAGCAGGTTGCCGACCTGTGCCTCGACTGGTCGCGCCGGCTGTGATCGAAGCGCCGGTGACGGGCCATTCCGTGATCGAGACGCCGGTCCTGATCGTCGGCGGCGGGCCGGCGGGCGCGACACTGGCGGCCGAGCTCGGCTTCCGCGGCGCGGGCTGCCTGCTCGTCGAGCAAGGCGACGGCAACAATCCGCATCCGCGCGCGAACATGGCGGGCCAGCGCGCGATGGAGATCTTCCGCCGCTGGGGACTGGCCGATCAGGTGCTCGATGCGAGCCTGCCGCGCGACTATCCGGTGAACGTGATCTTCTCGACCCGGCTGACCGGAATAGAGATCCACCGCTTCTCGCTCGGCTCGACTGCAGACTTCCACGCGGCCACGCCCGAGTACCGCGCGCAGGTGCCCGACGTCGACTGGTCGCCGTATTTCAAGACGCAGATCGGCCAGAACTACCTGGAGCCGGTGATCGCGCAGTTCGCCTCAAGCTTTCCCGGCGTCAGCGTGCGCTACGGCTGGCGGCTCGAGCATTTCACGCAGGACGATGCCGGCGTGACGGCGACGATCGCGTGCGGCAACGAGCGGCAGACCGTGCGCGCGCAGTACCTGGTCGGCTGCGACGGCGGCCGCAGCCTGGTGCGGCGCACGCTCGGCATCGAGTTCGAAGGGCGCGGCGCGCTGTCGCGCAACCTCGGCATCTACGTGCGGATCCCGAATTTCCTGAAGACCCATCCGCTGGGGCCGGGCACGCTGCTGTGGACGCTCGCGCCCGACGTGCGCGGCGTGTTCATCACGATCAACGGCAACGACCTGTGGACGTACAACCGCTATTTCGTCGGCGAGGATGATCGCAGCGATCCGGCCGAGATGGTGTGCCAGGCGATCGGCAAAAACGTGCCGCTGCAAGTGCTGTCGGTGCAGCCGTGGACCGGCTATCAGGTCGTCGCGGCGAAGTACCGGTGCGGGCGCGTGTTCCTGTGCGGCGATTCGGCGCACCTGTTCAATCCGACCGGCGGGTTCGGGATGAACACCGCAATCGTCGACGCGGCCGATCTGGGCTGGAAGCTTGCGGCGGTGCTCGCCGGCTGGGGCGGCACGGCGCTGCTCGATGCGTACGAGATCGAGCGCAGGCCGATCGGCGTGCGCAACACGAACGAGGCTGCAGGCAACTTCGACAAGGTCGCGACGCTGATGCGGCTGCCGGCAGCGATCGAAGCGGACACGGCCGAGGGCGCCGCGCTGCGCGCGCGCATCGCCGAGCGCGTGCGCGGCCAGAAGAAGACCTGGTCGGCCAGCGGCATGCACCTCGGCTACCGTTACGAAGGCTCGCCGCTGATCGTGC
>DATLGW010000399.1:0-2402 GCA_035540315.1 Burkholderiaceae bacterium
TCGTACTACGTGACGTTCGGCGAGTACGACTTCCTGGTCGTGGCCGAAGCCCCCGACAGCCGAGCTGCGGCCGCCGTCGTTCTGGCCGCCGGCGCCGGCGGCGGCGTCACCGACCTCAAGACGGTCGAAGCGATGACGAGCGCACAGGCGAAGGATTGCTTCGCGAAGGCCGCGCAGCTTGCAGGCGGCTTCAGGTCTGCCGGCAAGGATTGATTCGGCGGCTGCCGCGCCGCGCGTGTCGCGCGACGCGGCAATGCAGCTACCAGCGCACGGACGACGCTCGCTCCCGCAGGAAGTCGACCCGCCGGCGCTCGACGATCCGCTGCGTTGCGCCTTGCTCGAGGACCCCCTCGACCAGCTCGTATCCCATCAGCGCGAACACGCGCTCGCCGATGAAGATCGGCCGCGCATTGCCGTACCAGTCGACGCACGACGCGCGGCACCCATCGTCGCGAGTCCGAAGCGGATGCGCCTGCAATCGCCCGAGTTCCGAGAAATCCAGCTCGCGTTCGCGCAGGAACAGCACCGAGGCGGAGCCGTGCGGCCCCGAATACACGCCGCGGTGGGTGCGCGACGGCTCGACGATCGGCAGCCCGAGCAGCCCTTGCCCGGGTCCGGTGGGCCGATAGAAGAACCCGTGAGTCCGCGACTCTTTCTGGCGGGCGTGGGGCTGAACATGGCCGCCGGCAAGCTGCGCCGACTCACGCGTCAGGCGCACACCGGTGAAATGCAGATCTTGGCCCAACCGGCCCACCAGCAGCGCATGGCTGCCGATCGGCTCGATTCGCTCGACCTGGTGACCGGCGGGCAGCGAAATCGGATCGCCGCCGCCCGCATAGCGGATTGCCCACGGCTGCCCCGTCGACCATAGCAGCCAATCGCCGACGAAGCGGTTGTGGCTGACGAAGCCGTCGGGACCGGGAAGCCTGCGGTAATCGCGATCGCGCGCGGCGCCGCGGCCGTCGCCGAACGCGTCGATCGGCACCCGAAGCAGCGCGAGCGAACCGCGAGCGCGCTCGCTGCCCCACATGCCTTCGCCGCGACTCCACTCGCGCAGCAACACGTTCAGGTGCCCACCGGCGTCTTCCAGGAACGACAGCTGATCGATCGGTACTCCGCGAGTCTTCAGCGCGCTCGGCGCCTTTCCGTCGAGCGGCAGGCGGAATACCGCCGACTCCACCGGCCCCGATCCCCAGCCGCGATGGCCGGACTCGGCAGTCCACACGTAGACCGCTTGCTGCGATACATAGAACACGCGGGCGGCCCCGCCGAGAACCGCCGTCGATTCGCAGTCCATCGATCCCGTCCGCAGCTCGCAGCGGGTGACCGTGTGCAGCGCCAGCGGCTGCGTCGGATCGAAGTCGTCGTCGGTTCGATAGATTCGCGTCGCCGGCAGGATACGCTCGAATTCGTCCGCAGCGCCGCGCCCCTGCCATCGGCGCAGGCCCGCAAACGGATCGGTCTGTGCTCGCCGCCACGGCTGCAGCAGGGTCGGCGTGTAGAACACGAGCGTGCGCCCGATCAGTCGGCTCGCATAGTTGCGCGACGAATAGTAGTCGAAGCTTCGCAGATGATAGGTCGCTCGGTGCCCGAGCCGGCCGTCGGGCGCGAGCTCGAACAGCCCGATCTCGGTGCCGCCGCGCGAATAGCTGTAGCCGATCACCACCGCGGTCGTGCCCGACACCAGCAGCTCGTCGTACCAGGCGCCGGCCGGGTCGATTCCCGGCGCATGCGCTTCGGCCATCGCAGCCGGCTCGAGGGCATCGCCGCCGATGCGAACCGTGAACAGCCGGCCGCGGCGCAGGATCACCAGGTGATCCCCGGCTCGCTTGACGATTCCTCCCTCGTCGACTCCGGCAGTCTGCACGTTCGTGATCGATTCCTGAGGCAACGCGGTGCGGGCTGCGGCATCCGCGGCCGGAGCCGCAGGCGCGAGCTGGCTCGCGAGCTCCGCCTGCCCGTCCGTGCGCCGCCGCATGTCGCGATGCGCCGCCGCGCGTTCGCGCCAGCGCGCGAGCACCCGCTGCAGTTCGTCTTCGCCTGAATACGGCACCATCGCCGCATGCGGCTGGCGCAGGGGCTCAGAGGCGCAGGCGCCGGAGGCCACAACGCAGCCGAGCACCGCGGCCGCACACCAGCTGAAACGTTCGAGCATCTCGATCTCCGAGAGGTGGCAATGGCGGGTTGAACGCGGCGTCGAAGCGACCGGGGTGATTGCATCCTGCCGCCTCGGGTGCTTGCGCCGTTGCGCGCCATTCACCCCGATCGCGGCGGATGGCCGTTGAATCCGCTTTGGGGCACACTCTGGCGACCGATGACCGTACCCGCTGCCGATCCGGACGCTGAGCTCATTGCCGCATATGCAGCGGGCGACGCATCGGCGTTCGAGCGGCTGTACGAAC
>DATLGW010000400.1:0-4651 GCA_035540315.1 Burkholderiaceae bacterium
GCCGTACAGCAGCAGCACGTCGCCGGGTTCGGCCACTTCGTCCCCGCGCGGCGCGCCGACGTAGGTGCCGTTCGCATGCGAAATCCCCAGCACCAGCACCCCTTCGTCGGGAAGACGCAGCTCGCCCAGCGTATGGCCCGCGATCCAGCTGCCTGGCTGCACCTTCAGTTCCATCACCGCATACTCGCCGGCCAGGTGCAGCAGCCCGACATAGTCTCGCGTGTCGAGGTCCGTGTAGCGCTTCAGCGTCCAGGCGATCACCCGGGACATCCACACGCCGATCCAGTGGCTGCGCGCAACGAGCCACAGCGCCGCAAGTCCTCCGACCAGGATCGCCACCCGCAGCCACCCGTCGGTTCGATCCTCGACGGTGACGAACGACAGCATCAATGTCGTCGCCGCGGTGACCAGGCCGGCGCTGCGCGCGAACATCAGCGCGCTGACGATCCGGCGCCGCACCGGATGATTGACGATCTGCTCGGATTCGGAGGTCGTGAACCCGGTACCGGTCCAGGCGGAGCGGGCCTGGAAACTCGCCGACTCGCGCGAGATGCCGGTCAGCACCAGCGCCTCGGCCGCGACGCGGACGACGATCAGCGACAGGAACAGGACGGCGAGCAGGGTCGCGATCGCGATCATTGCGCTTGCCTTGCAACCGCTGTTCCTGCTGAGACCATCGCCTCACCCGAACGAGCGGTTCGATTCAACATCGACTGGCTGCGGTCGGACGAACATTCGCACGGGATGCCTGCACGCGTCATTCGGAAGACGCTCAGTCTACTGCGCGTGCGCCTGCGCAGCGCTGACCGCGGCGGTGGCGGGGGAATTCGCGGCGGCGGTCGTCTTCAGCGGCTAAAAGTCAGGGTGGGGCGATTCGCGCAGGGGCGTCCGCTGGATGACGGGGAAGCGCCTTCTGCGCGAGATGCAGTGGAGCCGCCGGCACGAGGCCGAACTTCAACGGGCAAATGAAAGCTCCCGCAGTTTTCGACTCAGAACGATTCTTCCGGCATTGGCGGTCGCGCAATTGCTGCCGCTGGGCCTGCTCGCCAACTTCCTGATCCATCTGTCGTGGAACCAGCAGCAAGACAGGGTTCGACAGGGGATCCGCGAGACCGCGGTCGCTCAAGCGTCGGCAGTCGAAATTCTGGTCGAGAGCCAGATCCGGATCCTGCAGAGCCTGGCAAGTTCCCCGTTCATCGACGCGGACCTGGCGCGCTTCTACGACCGTTGCCGAGACGTGATGATGCTCAATGCCGACATGGCGACGATCACTCTGATCGCGACGGACGGGCAGCAAGTCCTCAATCTGCGGACACCGTACACGACTGCGCTGCTCGGCGCGGGCGATCGGCCGCATCAACGCGCCGCATTCGCCACTGCACAGCCCGCCGTCTCGGATCTCTTCGTCGGCCGCGTATCTGGCGAACACGTCGTCGACGTGACGGTACCCGTCGTCCGTGCAGGCGAGGTGCCGTACATTCTCAGCGCATCGCTCGATGTGTCGCGGCTGAGCGATCGGCTGGTGCGGCGCACCGACTCCGCGCGCGACGTTGCGATGATCGTGGACGGAAATCACCGCGTCGTCGCGCGCAGCCGAGGCGCCGATGCGTTCGTCGGCAGACAGCTTCCGAAGGAAGCCTACCGCGAGATACTGCAAGAGCCGAACGGGAGCGGACTGCTGCGGCTCGACGACGAGCCGCAAACGATGACCGCATGGGCGCCGGTCGACCGCACCAACTGGATCGTCACATACGGCAAACCGGCTCAGACCGAGGCGACGGCGCTGCGCCAGTGGCTGCTGTTTCTCGGAGGTCTGTGGCTCGCCGCGATGCTGATCGCTGGCATCTCGGCGGTCGCTGTTGTGCGCCGGCTGGGCTACGCGACGAGGCGCCTGCGGTCGATGGCACGCGCGGTCGGCGACTCGAGGACGTTCAGCGTCGAGCATTTCACGATCAGCGAGTTCGACGAGATCGGCAAGGCGCTGCTGCAGTCCGACCTGCAGCTCAAGCACGAGTTGGCGCTTCGCGAGGCGGCTGAAGCGGAACGCGCGCGGTTGCTGAAGCGCGAGAGCCAGGCGCGGTCCGAAGCCGAGGCCGCGAATCGCAGCAAGGACGAATTCCTGGCGGCCCTCGGCCACGAGTTGCGCAACCCGCTCGCGGCGATTGCCAATTCGGCCCGCATCCTCCAGTCGGACGCGGCAACCGGCGAGCATCGGGCGACTGCGCTGCGGACAGTCAGACGGCAGGTGCGCAACCTGAGCCGCATGTTCGAGGATCTGCTCGACCTGCGGCGTGCAGCGATCGGCAAGATGGAGCTCAAGCGCGAGCCGCTCGATGTCGGCACCTGCGCGAGAAGGGCGATCGAGTCGCTGGCAGCGGCTGGCGTGCTGGAAAGGGAGCGCGTTCGGGTCGATGTTCGGGCCGAAGCGTGGGTGAGCGCCGATCCGGTGAGGATCGAGCAGATCATCGCGAATCTCGCGACGAATGCTGCGAAATTCAACCCGAGCGACGGCTGCATCATGCTGACCGTCGACCGCGACGACCGGTACGCCACGATCGCATGTGCGGACACTGGCGCAGGCATCGACGCCGACAGTCTGCAGCACGTGTTCGAGCTGTTCTATCAGGCGGAATCGGAGCAGGCGACGGCGGGCCATGGGATCGGGCTGGCGCTGGTCAAGCAGCTGGTCGAAATGCACGGCGGCACCATCACCGCAGCAAGCCCCGGCATCGGCTGCGGCGCCACCTTTACCGTTCGGCTCCCGCTGCTTTCCTGCGCCTGACCGCATAGGTCAGCGAGGAGCGAATGGCCGTACGGGCGCCCGCTTGAACTTCAGTGGGAAGTCAGACGTTGAACCGGAAATGCATCACGTCCCCATCCCGCACGACGTACTCCTTGCCCTCGAGCCGCATCTTCCCCGCTTCCTTCGCGCCGCTTTCGCCCTTGAACTTCACGTAGTCGTCGTACGCGATCGTCTCGGCGCGAATGAAGCCGCGCTCGAAGTCGGTGTGTATCTCGCCGGCGGCCTGCGGCGCGGTCGCGCCGACCCGCACGGTCCATGCGCGCACCTCTTTCGGTCCGGCGGTGAAGAACGTCTGCAGCCCCAGCAGCTTGAATGCCGCGCGGATCACGCGATTCAGCCCAGGCTCGGTCATGCCGATGTCGGCCAAGAAAGCCGCCTTGTCCTCGTCGGCCAGATCGGCGATCTCGGCTTCGATCGCTGCCGAGATCGGAACGACCAGCGACTTCTCGGCAGCCGCCCGCTGCTCGACCGCGCGCAGGTGCGGATTCCCGGCGAGCTCGCCTTCGCGCACGTTCGCGACGTACATCGTCGGCTTCGCAGTGATCAGGCACAGCGGCTTGAGCACCGCCCATTCCTCCGGATACAGATCGAGCGACCGCACCGGGCGCGCCTGATCGAGCGCGGCCCGGCACTTCTCGAGCGCGGCAACCAGCCGCTGGGCTTCCTTGTCGCCGCCGGAGCGGGCGACTTTCTCGTAGCGCTGCAGCGCCTTCTCGACCGTCGCCAGATCGGCGAGCGCGAGCTCGGTGTCGATCACCTCGATATCCGACATCGGATCGACGCGGCCCGACACGTGAACGACGTTCGCGTCCTCGAAGCAGCGCACGACATGAGCGATCGCATCGCACTCGCGGATGTGCGCGAGGAACTGGTTGCCAAGCCCTTCGCCTTTCGATGCGCCCGCGACCAGGCCGGCGATGTCGACGAACTCGACCGTGGCCGGCACGATGCGCTCGGGCTTCGCGATCTCGGCGAGCGCGGCCAGCCGCGGGTCAGGCAACTCGACGATGCCGACGTTCGGCTCGATCGTGCAGAACGGATAGTTCTCGGCGGAGATGCCCGCCTTCGTCAGCGCATTGAACAGGGTCGACTTGCCGACGTTCGGCAGGCCGACGATGCCGCATTTCAGGGACATCGGGAAAATCCTGGAAAACCTTCGATTGTACCGCGCCGACCGATTCCTCCTCGGTCCCGAACGAGGTCCGCTCTACAATCCGGCGATGGCGCTGCGCGTATCCCGCCTGTTCGTCCATCCGGTCAAGTCGTGCGCTGGAATCGAGGTGGAGCGCGCACGGCTGCTCGCGGGCGGGCTCGAGCTCGATCGGCAGTGGATGATCGTCGATCGCAGCGGGCGCTTCGTCACGCAGCGCAGCCAGCCTCGGCTCGCGCTGCTGCGCCCGCGGACCTCGGACGGGCAGCTGACGCTGAGCGCGCCCGACGGCTCGCAGCTCGTCGAGCCGTTGCAGGGTGGCGATCGCGGGCCGCGCGTCGACGTGCGCATCTGGGGGCGTACGGTCCCCGCGCACGATTGCGGCGACGGGGCGGCCGCATGGCTCGGGCGCGCGCTCGGCGGGCCATGCCGCCTGGTTCGGCGCCCGGCGCAACGCGCCGACAGCTTCGCCGATGCCGCGCCGATCCTGCTGCTCGGGCAGGAATCGCTGGACGCGCTGAATCGGCGCCTGCGTGCGAGCGGCGCAGCCGAGGCCGGCATCGAACGCTTCCGCCCGAACCTGGTGATCGCCGGCGCCGATGCGTTCGACGAGGATCATTGGCACACGGTCGAATCCACCCAGTGGGCGCTCGGCGTCACGGAGCGCTGCGAGCGCTGCGAGGTGCCGAACATCGATC
>DATLGW010000401.1:0-2024 GCA_035540315.1 Burkholderiaceae bacterium
CGGGCATTGCAGCCGGCATGAACGACGGCGCACCGATCGACCTGACGCTGCGCGCGGCGCAGCTCGACGATGCGCTGATTGCGGCGGTTGCGGGCTGCGTGGGTACACCGCCGACCGCGAGCGGCCCGCGCATTGCGAGATGGTCGTCGATCGCGTTGGACGACGCGCAACGCGAACGGATCGCGGCGCTCGCCGACGCGGCCGGCGCCGATCAGGCGATGCTCGCGCCGAACGCGCGGCTGTCGGATTTCGCGGTGCTGGCGATGGACATGGATTCGACGCTGATCACGATCGAGTGCCTCGACGAGATCGGTGACTTCGTCGGCCGCAAGGATCAGATCGCTGCGATCACCGAAGCGGCGATGCGCGGCGAGATCGCCGACTACAAGGAGAGCCTGCGCCGCCGCGTCGCGCTGCTCGCCGGCCTCGACGCATCGGCGCTGCAGCGCGTCTACGACGAGCGCTTGCGGCTGTCGCCCGGTGCGCGCGCACTGGTCGACGCCGCGCACGCCGCCGGACTGGCGACGCTGCTGGTGTCGGGCGGTTTCAACTACTTCACGCACCGGCTGCAGCGCGAGCTGGGCCTGACGCGCGTGCGCTCGAACGAGCTCGAGATCGCCGGCGGGAAGATGACCGGACGCGTGGTCGGCGAGATCGTCGATGCGACCGGCAAGGCCGATGCGCTGCGCACGCTATGCGACGAGCTCGGCGTGCCGACGTCGCGCGCGATCGCGATCGGCGACGGCGCGAACGACCTGGCAATGATGAAGCTCGCGGGGCTGTCGGTCGCGTATCGGGCCAAGCCGATCGTGGCTGCGCAGGCGAGCTGCGCGATCCGGCACGGGGGGCTGGATGCGGTGCTGGATTTTCTGGGGCGGGAGATGATCGGCTGAGTGGAGCGACTCGCAGCCTTCGGAGGGAATGCGAAGCGCGGCCTAAGGTCGGTAAGCGATTGGGAGTTAGGCGACAATTTCTTCAAACGAGGGTTATGTCAAATTCGCTCCTGGAACGGCTAACGCCGGAGGTGTCGCGGGCGCTGCGCTGATGCCGGCCATCGGCACTGCTCCGGACCCCCGCGAGGAAGACGCCGATATCCCACGGTATCCTCATATCAGCAACTCAATCAGGAACGGATCATTGCCCGAGAAGCTGGCCGCCATGAGCCGGGCGCACTCCTCCATCGTCGTCGCCCGGGCGGCCTCGACGCCCATTCCGCGCGCGAGATGGACCCAGTCGAGATGTGGGTCGGCGAGATCCAGGATCCGCATCGCGTTCGGGCCTGGAGATGCGCCGACCGCCTTGTATTCGCCGATCAGTATTCCGTATTTTCTGTTGCTGAGGATCACAGTGGTGACCGGCAGGCGTTCGCGTGCTTGGGTCCAGAGCGCCTGCAGCGAGTACATCGCCGATCCATCGGCCTGCAGATTCAGCACACGGCAGCCACGTCCGGCTCCAATGGCCGCTCCTGCGGCAATTGGGATGCCGTCTCCGATAGCGCCGCCGGCCAAGTGCAGCCACTCATGCGGCGCGGCCGCATGCGTGTAGCGATAGAAGCCGCGCCCATACGATACGCTCTCGTCGGACACGATCGCGTTCTCGGGCAGCAGCGCCGCGACGGTTCGCGCGAGCTTCTCCGGAGTTGGCGCACCCGTCGACAGTTCCGGTCGCGGACCGGGGTCAGGGGGTGCGACCTGAGGCGCACGCAACTGCTCCGCGAGCGCGCGCAGTGCTGCCACGGGATCCTGATCCGGCCGCGAAAGGACGTGAACCTGCGCCTTTGGCGGTGTAAGCACGGACGGCTTTCCCGGATAGGCGAAAAAGCCGACCGGCACCCGGGCGCCGACGAGCACGACCTCCTCGAAGCCGGCGAGCGCCTCGATCGCAAGATCGATGTTATACGGCACGCGCTCCAACTGCAGGCGGCCCCGGCCGCGCGACACCCGCGCGTTCACGTAATCCGCCATCAGAGAGGCCTCGGTCGCCTGCGCGATTCGCCATGCGAACGACTGCCCCTCGTTCAGCAC
>DATLGW010000402.1:0-2148 GCA_035540315.1 Burkholderiaceae bacterium
GGACTGGTGCTGTTCGTGCCGCAGGCGATCACGCCTTCGATCGATGCGGCCGCGGCGATCATCGAGTCGGCGAAAGCGACCGGCAAGCCGCTCGCCGCGGTGCTCGCCGGCGGCGCCACGGTCGCCGCCGGGCAGCGGATGCTCGACGAGGCGGGCGTGCCGCAGTTCCTGACGCCGGAGAACGCGGTCGACGCGATCGCGCTGCTCGATGCGTTCGAGCGCAACCAGCGCAAGCTGCGGCAGGTGCCGCATGCGATCGACGAGAACTGCGCGCCCGACGTCGCGACCGCGAATGCGCTGTACGAGGCCGCCGCGGCCGAAGGCCGCTCGATGCTCGACCAGATCGAGTCGAAACGGCTGCTGCGCTGCTTCGGCATCGCCGCGCCGCCCGAGACCGTCGCGGCGACGCCCGACGATGCGGTGCGCGCGGCCGACGCGATCGGCTATCCGGTCGTGCTGAAGATCCTGTCCCCGGACATCACCCACAAGTCCGACGTCGGCGGCGTGCGGATCAACATCCAGTCCGCGGCCGGCGTCCGCTCGGCGGCCGAGGACATCCTCGACAGCGTCGCGCGGATGCGCCCGCAGGCGCGGATCGCCGGCGTGGTCGTGCAGCCGATGATCCGCAGCCGCCATCAGCGCGAGCTGTATGTCGGCGCATCGACCGACGCGGTGTTCGGCGCGGTGATCGCGTTCGGCGCCGGCGGCGTCGCGGTCGAGCAACTCGACGACGTCGCGATCGCGCTGCCGCCGCTGAACGCGAACCTGGCGCGCTCGCTGATCGAGCGCCCGCGGATCCATCGCGTGCTGCGCGCCTACCGCAACGTGCCGGCCATCGATTTCGAGGGGCTCGAGCAGGCGCTGCTGCGGTTCTCGACGCTGGTCTGCGCCTGTCCGTGGATCGCGGCGATCGACATCAATCCGCTGCTCGCCGACGAGTCGCGCGTGATCGCGCTCGATGCGCGGGTGGAGATCAAGCCGCCGGCCGAGGCGCGGCAGCTGCGATGGCGCGGCGCCTACGGGCATCTGGCGATCCACCCGTATCCGCGCGAGCTCGAGCAGCGCGCGTCGCTGCGCGACGGCAGCCCGGTGCTGCTGCGCCCGATCCGCCCCGAGGATGCCGACGCCGAGCGGCGCTTCGTCGCGTCGCTGTCGCGCGAGACGCTGTACCGGCGCTTCATGATGCCGGTCCGCGAGCTGTCGGATGCGATGATCGAGCGGTTCACGCAGATCGACTACGATCGCGAGCTCGCGATGGTCGCGCTGCGCCGCGACGACGACGACGCGGGCGGCGGCGAACGTTTCGTCGGCGTCGCCCGCATCGTCCCGACCTGGGACGACGGCGTGGCCGAATTCGCGATCGTCGTCGCCGACTCGCTGCAGCGCAGCGGGCTCGGCTCGCTGCTGATGCGCCAGCTGTTCGACGCGGCCAAAGCGCGCGGCTACCGCGAGATCGTCGGCATGGTGCTGGCCGAGAACCGCTCGATGCTCGCGTTCTGCGAGCGGCTCGGCTTCACCGTGCACGCCAGCCCGGACGACCCGGCCGAGCGGGTCGTGCGCAAGCCGCTCGATTAGCGGCGCGCCGATTCACGGCACGAAAGGCGGACGCGATGGGCCACCGGATCCTGTTCCTGTCCGACGACCCGCGGGCAGTGCGCTCGCAGCTCGACGGCGCGGACCTGGCGCTCGAGCAGGCGCAGCCGCTGCGCGAGCAGATCTCGACCGACGAAATCACGCCGGCGTGGGTCTGCTTCTATTACGACGAGCGGCTCGGCGATTACGTGTACCTCGGCGTGCGCAGCGGCGGCGAGTTCCCGATCCGCCGCGGCGACGTGCGCGCCGGCGGCTTCGTCGCCAGCGTGTCGGGCGCGCGCCGCGGCAAGGGTTCGTCGCGGGAGGCGAGCGTCGTCGCCGAGCTCGCTGCCGGGATCCGGCTCGCGATCGCGCCGAGCTTCGAGCGGATCTACGAGCAGAATTGCCTGAACCTGGGCTTGCTGACGACGACCGATTTCGGCTGGATCGACCGGCTGCGCGCCGGCGAGCGGCCGGATCCGCGCGAGTTCGCCACCGGCCGCGATCCGCTCGCGGCCGAAGTGATCCGCGCCGGCGGTTTGTTCGGGCTGACGCGGCGGCGCGGATCACTTCGGC
>DATLGW010000403.1:0-2515 GCA_035540315.1 Burkholderiaceae bacterium
CAGCGAGTAGTTGACCGACGCCACCAGCATCGTCGCCAACGCGATCGCATACAGCAGCCCGGCGCGGGTCGGCAGCACGTAGATGCGCCGCCGCGTCAGCTGCAGATCGCCGGAGTGCGGGCGGCTGACTGCGCCGATCGCGGTCGCCAGGCGCTCGAACGCAGCCGAGCTCATCGGGCAGGACTCAGGGAACCGCGACCGCGTGCACCAGTTCGGCGACCAGCTCGGCGCGCGCACGGTGGTTCGTCGCCGCGCCCTTGGCCGGTCGCAGCCGGTGACCGGCGACCGCCGGCAGCACCGCCTGCACGTCGTCGGGCAGCACGTGGTTGCGTCCGTCGAGCATCGCCCATGCGCGCGCCGCCTGCAGCAGCGCGAGCCCCGCCCGGGGGCTCAGCCCTTCGGAGAAGCTCGACGCGCGGCGGCTGTGCGTCAACAGGTTCTGCAGGTAATCGAGCAGCGCCGGCGCGACCCGGATCTGACGCAGCCGCTGCTGGATCCGCAGCAGCTCGGCCGAGTCCATCTGCGGCACCAGCGCCGCGAGCAGCGCGCGCCGATCCTCGCCTTCGAGCAGCGCGCGCTCGGACTTCGGGTCCGGGTAGCCGAGCTCGATGCACATCAGGAAGCGATCGAGCTGCGACTCGGGCAGCGGAAACGTTCCGATCTGGTCCTGCGGGTTCTGGGTCGCGATCACGAAGAACGGCTCGGGCAGCCGCCGCGGGACCCCGTCGACCGACACCTGGCGCTCCTCCATCGATTCGAGCAGCGCGCTCTGCGTCTTCGGCGATGCGCGATTGATCTCGTCGGCGAGCAGCACCTGCGAGAAGATCGGCCCGTCGTGGAACACGAAGCGAGCCGACTCGCGCTCGTAGACCGACACGCCGACGATGTCGGCCGGCAGCAGGTCGTTCGTGAACTGGACGCGCTTGAACTGCAGGCCCAGCGAGATCGCCAGCGCATGCGCGAGCGTGGTCTTGCCCACGCCCGGCAGGTCCTCGATCAGCAGATGGCCGCGGGCCAGCAGGCAGGCCATCGCGAGACGGATCTGCGGCTGCTTTCCCACCACGATGCCGCCGACCTGCGCCGCAACGGCCTGAATTCGTTCCAGCATGAATTTCGCAAGGTTGACCCCGGCCGAGTGTAATCTAACGTCGTGCGAGCGCCGGCCATCGGCCGACGGTCGGCAGCGGCGCTGTGGCGAAGGCCGCAACCGGATGCCGGCCGGCGATCGCGGCAACGCCTCCAGGAGACTCGACATGGCAGCAGTGGCGCAACCCGAAGAGCTCGTGCTGAGCCGCTCGGACGGCGGAATCGAGTGGCTGACGCTGAACCGGCCGCGCGCGTACAACGCGCTGTCCGAAGCGCTGATGGCGCGGCTGCAGACCGAGCTCGACCGCATCGCGGCCGACCCGGCGTGCCGCGTCGTCGTGATCGGCGGCGCCGGCAATGCGTTTTGCGCCGGGCACGATCTGCGCGAGATGCGCGCGCAGCCCGATCTGGACTATTACCGGACGCTGTTCGCGCAGTGCAGCCGGCTGATGATGACGATCCAGCGGATGCCGCAGCCGGTGATCGCGCGGGTCCACGGCATCGCGACCGCGGCCGGATGCCAGCTGGTCGCGATGTGCGATCTGGCGGTCGCCGACGAGGACGCGCGCTTTGCGGTCTCGGGCGTGAACTTCGGCCTGTTCTGCTCGACGCCGTCGGTCGGGCTGACGCGCAACGTGTCGCGCAAGGCGGCGATGGAGATGCTGCTGACCGGCGAATTCATCACGGCGCAGCAGGCGCGCGAACGCGGCCTGGTCAATCGCGTCGTGCCGCTCGAGCGGCTCGACGACGAGGTTCGCGCGCTCGCCGCGTCGATCCTGGCGAAGCCTGCGGCCGCGATCGCCGCCGGCAAGGGGCTGTTCTATCGCCAGCTCGAGATGGGCGTCGAGGCCGCATATCAGCTGGCCGGCCAGACGATGGCCTGCAACATGATGGACGAGTCCGCGCTCGAGGGCGTGCAGGCGTTCCTGGACAAGCGCAAGCCGAGCTGGCCCGGACCGTCCCGCTGAGCGGTTTCGCGTCCGCGCGCGTTAACCCGCGGCCGCGGCGCTGGCGCGTCGGGCGCGCGGGCCGCGGGTCCCTATAATTCGAGGATCCACCACGTTCCGCGAGAAGAAACCGAATGAAAGTCCTAGTCCCAGTGAAGCGGGTGGTCGACTACAACGTCAAGGTACGCGTGAAGAGCGACCAGACGGGCGTCGACATCGCCAACGTCAAGATGTCGATGAATCCGTTCGACGAGATCGCGGTCGAGGAAGCGGTGCGCCTGAAGGAGAAGGGCGTCGTCACCGAAATCGTCGCCGTGTCGTGCGGGCTGCCCACCTGCCAGGAGACGTTGCGCACCGCAATGGCGATCGGCGCCGATCGCGGCATCCTGGTCGAGACCGACGTCGAGCTGCAGCCGCTGGCGGTCGCGAAGATCCTGAAGGCGCTGGTCGATCGCGAGCAGCCGCAGCTGGTGATCCTGGGC